>NZ_JASCPK010000008.1:0-79242 GCF_029959385.1 Pseudomonas sp. PS01303 | reverse complement strand
AGCAGTGAAACGATGCATCGCCGATGGTAGTGTGGGGTTTCCCCATGTGAGAGTAGGTCATCGTCAAGATTAAATTCCGAAACCCCAATTGCGAAAGCAGTTGGGGTTTTGTTTTGCCCGCAGGAAATGCATGTGCTTGATTTCTATGCAACGGCCCGGGGCATAGCTATTATTCGGGCCTCATTGTGAGGCGAGACCTGCATGTTGACGTTGTTGAACCTTCTGAAGGATGGGCGATTCCATTCTGGTCAGGATCTGGGGGCGGCCCTGGGGATTAGTCGAAGTGCAGTATGGAAACAGCTTCAGCATCTTGAGGCTGAACTCGGGCTGTCCATCCATAAAGTTCGCGGGCGCGGGTATCAATTGGCGACGCCTCTGATGTTGCTTGATCCTCTCAAAATAGCGGAAATGGCGCCAGGCTGGCCGGTTGCAGTATTCGACTCCATTGACTCGACAAATGCCGAGGGATTGCGCGCGATCGGTCAGGGCCGATCGGCGCCTTTTCTCGTGCTTGCTGAACGGCAGGTGTCTGGGCGCGGACGGAGAGGGCGCAAGTGGGTGAGTCCATTTGCTGACAACCTTTATTACAGTCTCGTGCTGCGCATCGATGGCGGAATGCGGCAATTGGAGGGGTTGAGCCTTGTCGTGGGTCTAGCTGTCATGCACACCTTGCGAAAAGTCGGTGTCGCCGGGGCGGGATTGAAGTGGCCGAACGATGTTCTGGTCGGTAATAAGAAAATCGCCGGTATCTTGCTTGAGCTCGTCGGCGATCCCGCGGACGTTTGTCACGTGGTCTTGGGCATAGGCATCAACGTTAATATGCAGGCCGCTGAGGAAGTCGATCAGCAATGGACATCCGTGCGACTCGAGTCTGGTCAGGTCTGCGATCGCAACGCGTTAGCTGTTCAGTTGAGCGAGCAGTTGCAGGCATATATCCAGCGTCACCAGGATAGAGGCTTCTCGGCTCTACAAGCCGAGTGGCAGGAAGGCCATCTGTGGCAGGGGCGGTCTGTTTCATTGATCGCCGGCACTAACCAGATCGATGGTGTTGTGCTTGGAATTGATAATCAAGGTGCGCTGCGATTGCAGGTGGATGGTGTGGAAAAACTTTTTAGTGGTGGTGAGCTCAGCTTGAGGTTGCGTGATGATTCTTGAGCTCGATTGCGGCAATAGCTTCATAAAGTGGCGTGTATTGGACGCCGCGGCTGCGTCTCTGTTTTCTGAGGGGGTGGTCGATTCCGACTCGGCGTTGATCGAAAGTCTGCGCTCACTTGGCAAAATATCTTTGCGTAAATGCCGTTTGGTCAGTGTCAGGACTGCTGAGGAAACCGAAGCGCTCATTAAGCTGCTTGAGCAATCGTTCGGTGTTTCTGCGGTGTGCGCTCGGCCCGCTCGGGAAATGTCCGGAGTCAAAAACGGCTACGAAGACTATGAGCGGTTGGGGCTTGATCGGTGGCTTGCCATGCTTGGTGGGTATCACCTGGCGTCGGGTGCCTGCCTGGTGCTGGATTTTGGTACGGCAGTTACCGCCGATTTCATCTCGGCAGATGGAGAGCACTTGGGTGGCTTTATCTGTCCGGGCATGCCGTTGATGCGTAATCAGTTGCGAACCCATACGCGGAAGATTCGTTATGGAGATGTTGCGGCGGAGCGTGCCTTAACGAGCCTGGCTCCTGGGCGAACCACGGTTGAGGCTGTAGAGCGAGGCTGTTCTTTAATGCTTAAAGGATTTGTACTCACTCAGTTAGATATCGCGCGTGAGTATTGGGGGGAGAGTTTTACAGTGTTTGTCACTGGCGGTGATGCTGACTTGGTTGCCAGTGTTGCTCCTGGTGCTCGTCTCGTCCCGGATTTGGTTTTCGTAGGGTTGGCGATGGCCTGTCCTTTGTCCTGAGGTTCGTATGCGTTGGTTGTTCCTGCTGCTCCTTGTTCTCAATGTGTTCTATTACGTCTGGCACCAGCAGGAAGCTCCTTTGCGTGCCAAGGATGTCACGCCTCTCAGTTTATATAAGGGGTCGCAGCAGGATATTCGGTTGCTAAGTGAGAGCGTCGGCGCCTCCCGCGAGAAATCCGAAGCTGCCCAAGGCGAAGAAAAATGCTTTTATGTGGGTGGTTTTGCAGTTCAGGATCCGGCCTTGGCCCTTGAGCGGCGCCTTGAGGAAATGAAGGTTCGCTCGCAACCCTTGCAGAAAAACGTCCCGGAGAGTGGTTATTGGCTACGGATCGCGCCTGAGGGCGAGCGTTTGCTGGGTGATTTGCAGCTGCAGAACCTTTCCAAGGAATTCAATGAGTTAAAACATAAAATAATGCTGTGCGAGGGGGTTGCACCTACTGAATAGTTTGCATAGAATGGCGCCCGCTCCACAGCGAAGACCTGAAAAGGTCGCAGCAGTAGAGTGATGTCAATGCAGCTAACCTCAGGTTTTTAAATGAGAAAATGCTTGACAGGGGTTTGGCATAGTATAGAATGCCGGCCTGATTAGGAGGGGTTCCCGAGCGGCCAAAGGGATCAGACTGTAAATCTGACGTCTACGACTTCGAAGGTTCGAATCCTTCTCCCTCCACCAGATTTAAGCGTGAGCTGCAAGCTCCGCGGGTATAGTTTAGTGGTAGAACCTCAGCCTTCCAAGCTGATGATGCGGGTTCGATTCCCGCTACCCGCTCCAAGTTTGCAGATTGTGCAAAGTGTTTTGCTCTTGTAGCTCAGTTGGTAGAGCACACCCTTGGTAAGGGTGAGGTCAGCGGTTCAAATCCGCTCAAGAGCTCCATATAACAAGGCAGATATGAAAATATCTGCCTTTGTTTTAATGGCTAATGTAGTTTGCTCAATTCTTCTGTTAAGGGTGATATCGATGGCTAAGGAAAAATTTGATCGTTCCCTGCCGCACGTCAACGTTGGGACCATTGGTCACGTTGACCACGGTAAAACCACGCTGACTGCTGCTCTGACTCGCGTTTGCTCCGAAGTTTTCGGTTCCGCAATCGTTGATTTCGACAAGATCGACAGCGCCCCAGAAGAAAAAGCGCGCGGTATCACCATCAACACTGCGCACGTTGAGTACAACTCGAAGATCCGTCACTACGCTCACGTTGACTGCCCAGGTCACGCTGACTATGTGAAGAACATGATCACCGGTGCTGCTCAGATGGATGGCGCTATTCTGGTTTGCTCGGCCGCTGATGGTCCGATGCCGCAAACCCGTGAGCACATCCTGCTGTCTCGTCAGGTAGGCGTTCCGTACATCGTGGTTTTCCTGAACAAGGCTGACCTGGTGGATGACGCTGAGCTGCTGGAGCTGGTTGAGATGGAAGTTCGTGACCTGTTGTCGACTTACGACTTCCCGGGTGATGACACTCCAATCATCATCGGTTCGGCTCGTATGGCGCTGGAAGGCAAAGACGACAACGAGATGGGCACCACTGCCGTCAAGAAGCTGGTTGAAACTCTGGACAGCTACATTCCAGAGCCAGTTCGCGTGACTGACAAGCCGTTCCTGATGCCAATCGAAGACGTATTCTCGATCTCCGGTCGCGGTACTGTTGTGACTGGTCGTATCGAGCGCGGTATCGTTCGCGTTCAGGATCCGCTGGAAATCGTTGGTCTGCGTGACACCACCGTGACTACTTGCACCGGTGTTGAAATGTTCCGCAAGCTGCTCGACGAAGGTCGTGCTGGCGAGAACTGCGGCGTTCTGCTGCGTGGCACCAAGCGTGACGACGTTGAACGTGGTCAGGTTCTGGTTAAGCCGGGTTCGGTTAAGCCGCACACCAAGTTCACTGCAGAAGTATACGTTCTGAGCAAGGAAGAAGGCGGTCGTCATACTCCGTTCTTCAAAGGCTACCGTCCACAGTTCTACTTCCGTACGACTGACGTGACTGGTAACTGCGAGCTGCCAGAAGGTGTTGAGATGGTAATGCCAGGTGACAACATTCAGATGACTGTTACCCTGATCAAAACCATCGCGATGGAAGACGGTCTGCGTTTCGCTATCCGTGAAGGCGGTCGTACCGTCGGCGCTGGTGTCGTAGCCAAAATCATCGAGTAAACAGTTGTAATGTCTTTTTCGGGCCGGCATAATGGTCGGCCTGATTTTGTTTTAGGTCAGTAGCTCAATTGGCAGAGCGACGGTCTCCAAAACCGTAGGTTGGGGGTTCGATTCCCTCCTGACCTGCCAGATTCACTCAGTGTGTCTGGCTTTCTTTTCACAGGATCTTCATAGATGACTCCTAAGGCTGAAGCTCAAGGCTCTCGCTTCGATCTGCTCAAGTGGCTTGTAGTAGTTGCTTTGGTGGTTGTTGGCGTTGTTGGCAATCAGTATTACTCTGCTTCGCCGATCCTGTACCGCGTGCTGGCATTGCTTGCTCTCGCTGCTGTAGCTGCCTTTGTAGGCTTGCAGACAGTCAAGGGCAAGTCTTTCTTTGTACTGGTTAAGGAAGCTCGCACCGAGATTCGTAAAGTCGTATGGCCAACTCGCCAAGAAACCACGCAGACCACGTTGATCGTAGTGGCTGTTGTTCTGGTTATGGCGTTGCTGTTGTGGGGGCTTGATTCCCTGCTCGGCTGGCTTGTTTCCTTGATTGTCGGCTAAGGGTGTCCCGTGGCTAAGCGTTGGTACGTTGTGCATGCTTACTCGGGTTACGAGAAGCATGTCATGCGCTCTTTGTTAGAGCGTGTAAAGCTGGCTGGCATGGAAGATGGCTTCGGCGAAATTCTGGTTCCCACTGAAGAAGTGGTTGAAATGCGTAATGGCCAGAAACGCAAAAGCGAGCGCAAGTTCTTCCCAGGTTATGTGCTGGTTCAGATGGACATGAATGAGGGTACTTGGCACTTGGTCAAGGATACTCCTCGGGTGATGGGTTTCATCGGCGGTACCGCTGACAAGCCTGCACCAATCACCGATAAAGAGGCAGAAGCAATTCTGCGTCGTGTTGCTGATGGTAGCGACAAGCCTAAGCCGAAGACTCTCTTCGAGCCGGGCGAAACGGTGCGAGTCAACGACGGTCCATTCGCTGATTTCAATGGCGTTGTTGAAGAAGTTAACTACGAAAAGAGCCGGATCCAAGTGGCAGTGCTCATTTTCGGTCGCTCTACTCCGGTAGAGTTGGAGTTCAGTCAGGTCGAAAAGGTCTAACTGAAAAAGCATCCCAACCCCGCAGCCTTAGGCTGTGGGGTTTTGTCGTCACTGGGATAAACGCGCAAGTAACCGGGGAGCCTTTCGAGGCGTTCGAACCCGTAATTGGAGTGCCTCATGGCCAAGAAGATTACCGCTTACATCAAGCTGCAAGTGAAGGCCGCTCAGGCTAACCCAAGCCCACCTGTTGGTCCAGCTCTGGGTCAGCACGGCGTGAACATCATGGAATTCTGCAAGGCTTTCAACGCCCGTACTCAGGGTCTTGAAGCTGGTCTGCCGACTCCAGTGATCATCACTGTCTACAGCGACCGTAGCTTCACTTTCGAAACCAAGTCCACCCCTGCTTCGGTTCTGCTGAAGAAAGCGGCTGGTCTGACTAGCGGTTCCGCTCGTCCGAACACCGTTAAGGTTGGCACCGTTACCCGTGCTCAGCTGGAAGAAATCGCGAAAACCAAAAACGCGGATCTGACTGCAGCTGATATGGATGCGGCCGTGCGTACCATCGCCGGTTCCGCTCGTAGCATGGGCCTTAACGTGGAGGGTGTGTAATGGCTAAGCTGACCAAGCGCCAAAAGGCTATCGCCGGCAAAATCGAAGCAGGCAAAAGCTACAGCTTTGTAGACGCTGCTGCCCTGCTGGCTGAGCTGTCGACTGTCAAGTTCAGCGAGTCGTTCGACATTGCTGTGAACCTGGGTGTAGACCCGCGTAAATCCGACCAGGTTGTTCGTAGCGCTACTGTGCTGCCACACGGCACTGGCAAGACCGTTCGCGTTGCTGTGTTCACCCAAGGCCCAGCTGCTGAAGCCGCTCTGGCTGCCGGCGCTGATCGCGTAGGTATGGACGACCTGGCTGCCGAAATGAAAGGCGGCGACCTGAACTATGACGTAGTGATCGCATCCCCGGATGCAATGCGCGTTGTAGGTCAACTGGGTCAGATCCTCGGCCCACGTGGTCTGATGCCTAACCCTAAGGTTGGTACCGTAACTCCAGACGTAGCGACTGCTGTTAAAAACGCTAAAGCTGGTCAGGTTCGTTATCGCACCGACAAAAACGGCATTATCCACACCTCCGTTGGCAAGATGGGCTTCGACGCCGTCAAGCTGAAGGAAAACGTTGAAGCCCTGATCGCTGATCTGAAGCGTATCAAGCCAGCTTCCTCGAAAGGTATTTACGTTAAGCGCGTTACCCTGAGCACCACTATGGGCCCAGGTCTGGTTATCGACCAGAGCTCGCTGGACGCTTAAGACAAAAGTTGGCGTGCTTTGCACGTCAATTGAAAGATTGGGGTCCCTGCCTGGCGGGGGCTATCCAAGACCGTAGGCGACGCAAGTCTTAATACACAAGCCTACGCAGATGGTGCTCCCGGTTCCTTACCGAATCAGACACCAAAACGACATTCGGTTTCGATCGAATGAAACGGTAACAAGCAGGAGTTAACCCGTGGCAATTTATCTCGAAGACAAGAAGGCCATCGTCGCTGAAGTCAACGAGGCTGCCAAAGTCGCTCTGTCCGCTGTCGTGGTTGATGCACGTGGCGTAACAGTAGGCGCAATGACCGGACTCCGTAAAGAGGCTCGTGAAGCTGGCGTTTACGTACGTGTTGTACGTAACACCCTGCTCAAGCGCGCTGTTGCTGACACTGAATACAGTGTTCTCAACGACGTGTTCACCGGCCCGACCTTGATCGCATTCTCCAACGAACACCCGGGCGCTGCTGCTCGTCTGTTCAAAGAGTTCGCTAAAGGTCAGGACAAGTTCGAGATCAAGGCAGCTGCGTTCGAGGGCAAGTTCCTCGCAGCTAATCAGATCGACGTACTGGCAAGCCTGCCGACCCGTGACGAAGCAATTTCCCAGCTGATGAGCGTGATTCAAGGCGCTACCAGCAAATTGGCTCGTACTTTGGCGGCACTTCGCGACCAGAAAGAAGCGGCTGCAGCCTAAGGCTGAGCGTTTCCTTTTATCGCGTATTTTTGTTTATTTCGATGGCCTCCAGGCTATCCCCCAATTCAGGAAATAAGTCATGTCTCTGACTAACGAACAAATCATCGACGCAATCGGCGAAAAATCGGTTCTGGAAATCGTTGAGCTGATCAAAGCAATGGAAGAGAAGTTCGGCGTATCCGCTGCCGCTGCTTCTGCTGGTCCAGCCGCTGCTGCCGCTGTTGTTGAAGAGCAAACCGAGTTCAACGTAATCCTGAAAGGCGCTGGCGAGAAGAAAGTCAACGTGATCAAGGCTGTACGTGAACTGACCGGTCTGGGTCTGAAAGAAGCCAAGGAGAAGGTTGACACCGCTCCTCAGGTTATCGCTGAAGGCGTTTCGAAAGAAGCTGCTGAAGACGCGAAGAAGAAGCTGGAAGAAGCAGGCGCTGAAGTCGAAGTTAAGTAACTTTCGACTTTGCACCTCCAGCCCGAGCGTCAAGCGACAGGCTGATGGCTGGTGGCTCTTGCCACCGGCCTTTTTCCGTTATTGGCAGCCGACTGGGTCGGTGCTGATAAAGGCGCTGTAACCACCCGATGCGGTGGCGCAAACCATGGGGTTTGCACGATTTTCTGGCTGCTCCCGTCGGGAGGGGCCAAACAAGCAGGTGACCAAGCTGGGGAACGCTGATGGCTTACTCATATACTGAGAAAAAACGTATCCGCAAGGACTTTAGCAAGTTGCCGGACGTCATGGATGTGCCTTACCTCCTGGCCATCCAGCTGGATTCGTATCGTGAATTCTTGCAAGCGGGAGCGACTAAAGATCAGTTCCGCGACGTGGGCCTGCATGCGGCCTTCAAATCCGTTTTCCCGATCATCAGCTACTCCGGCAATGCTGCGCTGGAGTACGTCGGTTATCGCCTGGGCGAACCGGCATTTGATGTCAAAGAATGCGTATTGCGCGGTGTAACTTTCGCCGTACCTTTGCGGGTAAAAGTGCGCCTGATCATTTTCGACAAAGAATCGTCGAACAAAGCGATCAAGGACATCAAAGAGCAAGAAGTCTACATGGGTGAAATCCCCCTGATGACTGAGAACGGTACCTTCGTAATCAACGGTACCGAGCGTGTAATCGTTTCCCAGCTGCACCGTTCCCCGGGCGTGTTCTTCGACCACGACCGCGGCAAGACGCATAGCTCCGGCAAACTGCTGTACTCCGCGCGCATCATTCCTTACCGCGGTTCGTGGCTGGACTTCGAGTTCGACCCGAAAGACTGCGTGTTCGTGCGTATCGACCGTCGTCGCAAGCTGCCGGCATCGGTACTGCTGCGCGCGCTCGGCTATACCACTGAAGAAGTGCTGGACGCTTTCTACACCACCAACGTTTTCCACCTGAGCGGCGAAACCCTCAGCCTGGAACTGATTGCTTCGCGTCTGCGTGGTGAAATTGCGGTTCTGGACATTCAGGACGAGAAGGGCAAGGTCATTGTTGAAGCGGGCCGCCGTATTACCGCGCGCCACATCAACCAGATCGAAAAAGCCGGCATCAAGACCCTGGAAGTACCTCTGGACTATGTCCTGGGCCGTACGACCGCCAAGGTCATCGTGCACCCGGCTACCGGCGAAATCCTGGCAGAGTGCAATACCGAGCTGAACACCGAAGTCCTGGCAAAAATTGCCAAGTCCGGCGTTGTTCGCATCGAAACTCTGTACACCAACGACATCGACTGCGGTCCGTTCGTTTCTGACACGCTGAAGATCGACTCCACCAGCAACCAATTGGAAGCGCTGGTCGAGATCTATCGCATGATGCGTCCAGGCGAGCCGCCAACCAAAGACGCTGCCGAAACCCTGTTCAACAACCTGTTCTTCAGCCCTGAGCGCTATGACCTGTCTGCGGTCGGCCGGATGAAGTTCAACCGTCGTATCGGTCGTACCGAGATCGAAGGTTCGGGCGTGCTGTGCAAGGAAGACATCGTCGCGGTACTGAAGACTCTGGTCGACATCCGTAACGGTAAAGGCATCGTCGATGACATCGACCACCTGGGTAACCGTCGTGTTCGCTGCGTAGGCGAAATGGCCGAGAACCAGTTCCGCGTTGGCCTGGTACGTGTTGAGCGTGCGGTCAAAGAGCGTCTGTCGATGGCTGAAAGCGAAGGCCTGATGCCGCAAGACCTGATCAACGCCAAGCCAGTGGCTGCGGCGGTGAAAGAGTTCTTCGGTTCCAGCCAGCTCTCGCAGTTCATGGACCAGAACAACCCGCTGTCCGAGATCACCCACAAGCGTCGTGTCTCTGCACTCGGCCCTGGCGGTCTGACTCGTGAACGCGCAGGCTTTGAAGTCCGTGACGTACACCCGACTCACTACGGTCGTGTATGCCCGATTGAAACGCCGGAAGGTCCGAACATCGGTCTGATCAACTCCCTGGCTGCGTACGCTCGCACCAACCAGTACGGCTTCCTGGAAAGCCCGTACCGTGTGGTGAAAGAGGGTGTTGTCACCGACGAGATCGTGTTCCTGTCCGCTATTGAAGAAGCCGATCACGTGATCGCGCAGGCTTCGGCGACCATGAACGACCAGAAAGTCCTGATCGACGAACTGGTAGCCGTACGTCACCTGAACGAATTCACCGTTAAGGCGCCTGAAGAAGTCACCTTGATGGACGTTTCACCGAAGCAGGTAGTTTCGGTTGCAGCGTCGCTGATTCCGTTCCTCGAGCACGACGACGCCAACCGTGCGTTGATGGGTTCGAACATGCAGCGTCAAGCTGTACCAACCCTGCGCGCTGACAAGCCGCTGGTAGGTACTGGCATGGAGCGTAACGTAGCCCGTGACTCCGGCGTTTGCGTCGTGGCTCGTCGTGGCGGCGTGATCGATTCCGTCGACGCCAGCCGTATCGTGGTTCGTGTTGCTGATGACGAAGTTGAAACCGGCGAAGCTGGTGTCGACATCTACAACCTGACCAAATACACCCGCTCGAACCAGAACACCTGCATCAACCAGCGTCCGCTGGTGCGTAAGGGTGATCGCGTTCAGCGTAGCGACATCATGGCCGACGGCCCGTCCACCGACATGGGTGAACTGGCACTGGGTCAGAATATGCGCATCGCGTTCATGGCATGGAACGGCTTCAACTTCGAAGACTCCATCTGCCTGTCCGAGCGTGTTGTTCAAGAAGACCGTTTCACCACGATCCACATTCAGGAACTGACCTGTGTGGCCCGTGACACCAAGCTTGGGCCTGAAGAGATCACTGCGGACATCCCTAACGTGGGTGAAGCTGCACTGAACAAACTGGACGAAGCCGGTATCGTTTACGTAGGTGCTGAAGTTGGCGCAGGCGACATCCTGGTCGGTAAGGTCACTCCGAAAGGCGAGACCCAGCTGACTCCGGAAGAAAAACTGCTGCGTGCAATCTTCGGTGAAAAAGCCAGCGACGTTAAAGACACTTCCCTGCGTGTACCTACCGGTACCAAAGGTACTGTCATCGACGTACAGGTCTTCACCCGCGACGGCGTTGAGCGTGATGCTCGTGCACTGTCGATCGAGAAGACTCAGCTCGACGAGATCCGCAAGGATCTGAACGAAGAGTTCCGTATCGTTGAAGGCGCGACCTTCGAACGTCTGCGTTCCGCTTTGGTAGGCCACAAGGCTGAAGGCGGCGCAGGTCTGAAGAAAGGTCAGGACATCACCGACGAAGTACTCGACGGTCTTGAGCATGGTCAGTGGTTCAAACTGCGCATGGCTGAAGATGCTCTGAACGAGCAGCTCGAGAAGGCTCAGGCCTACATCGTTGATCGTCGCCGTCTGCTGGACGACAAGTTCGAAGACAAGAAGCGCAAACTGCAGCAGGGCGATGACCTGGCTCCAGGCGTGCTGAAAATCGTCAAGGTTTACCTGGCAATCCGTCGTCGCATCCAGCCGGGCGACAAGATGGCCGGTCGTCACGGTAACAAAGGTGTGGTCTCCGTGATCATGCCGGTTGAAGACATGCCGCACGATGCCAATGGCACCCCGGTCGACGTCGTCCTCAACCCACTGGGCGTACCTTCGCGTATGAACGTTGGTCAGATCCTTGAAACCCACCTGGGCCTCGCGGCCAAAGGTCTGGGCGAGAAGATCAACCGGATGATCGAAGAGCAGCGTAAAGTCGCTGAACTGCGTACCTTCCTCGACGAGATCTACAACCAGATCGGCGGTCGTAACGAAGATCTGGACAGCTTCTCCGATCAGGAAATCCTGGATCTGGCGAAGAACCTGCGTGGCGGCGTTCCAATGGCCACTCCAGTGTTCGACGGCGCCAAGGAAAGCGAAATCAAGGCCATGCTGAAACTGGCAGACCTGCCGGAAAGCGGCCAGATGCAGCTGACTGACGGCCGTACCGGCAACAAGTTCGAGCGTCCAGTTACCGTTGGCTACATGTACATGCTGAAGCTGAACCACTTGGTAGACGACAAGATGCACGCTCGTTCTACCGGTTCGTACAGCCTGGTTACCCAGCAGCCGCTGGGTGGTAAGGCGCAGTTCGGTGGTCAGCGTTTCGGGGAGATGGAGGTCTGGGCACTGGAAGCATACGGTGCTGCTTACACTCTGCAAGAAATGCTCACAGTGAAGTCGGACGATGTGAACGGCCGTACCAAGATGTACAAAAACATCGTGGATGGCGATCACCGTATGGAGCCGGGCATGCCCGAGTCCTTCAACGTGTTGATCAAGGAAATTCGTTCCCTCGGCATCGATATCGATCTGGAAACCGAATAACACGTGACGCGAATCGAGAGCGGGGCAGGATTGCCCGCTCTCTGCTCCGCCAGGAGGAAAGGCCTTGAAAGACCTACTGAATTTGCTGAAAAACCAGGGTCAAGTCGAAGAGTTCGACGCCATCCGTATCGGATTGGCCTCGCCTGAGATGATCCGCTCATGGTCGTTCGGTGAAGTTAAAAAGCCGGAAACCATCAACTACCGTACGTTCAAACCTGAGCGTGACGGCCTGTTCTGCGCCAAGATCTTTGGCCCGGTAAAGGATTACGAGTGCCTGTGCGGTAAGTACAAGCGCTTGAAGCACCGTGGTGTGATCTGCGAGAAGTGCGGCGTTGAAGTTGCACTGGCCAAGGTTCGCCGTGAGCGCATGGCGCACATCGAACTGGCCTCGCCGGTTGCCCACATCTGGTTCCTGAAATCGCTGCCGTCCCGTATCGGCTTGCTGATGGACATGACCCTGCGTGATATCGAACGCGTTCTCTACTTCGAGAGCTATGTCGTTATCGATCCAGGCATGACTACCCTTGAAAAAGGTCAGCTGCTGAACGACGAGCAGTACTTCGAAGCGCTGGAAGAGTTCGGTGACGACTTCGATGCCCGCATGGGTGCTGAAGCTGTCCGTGAACTGCTGCACGCTATCGACCTGGAACACGAGATTGGCCGTCTGCGTGAAGAAATTCCGCAAACCAACTCCGAAACCAAGATCAAGAAGCTGTCCAAGCGTCTGAAGTTGATGGAAGCCTTCCAGGGTTCCGGCAACCTGCCAGAGTGGATGGTGCTGACCGTTCTGCCGGTTCTGCCGCCAGATCTGCGTCCACTGGTTCCACTGGATGGCGGTCGTTTCGCGACTTCCGACCTCAACGATCTGTATCGTCGAGTGATCAACCGTAACAACCGTTTGAAGCGCCTGCTGGATCTGTCCGCTCCGGACATCATCGTGCGCAACGAAAAGCGTATGTTGCAGGAAGCTGTCGATGCGCTGCTCGACAACGGTCGTCGTGGCCGCGCTATCACCGGTTCGAACAAGCGTCCTCTGAAATCCCTGGCTGACATGATCAAGGGTAAGCAAGGTCGTTTCCGTCAGAACTTGCTCGGTAAGCGTGTTGACTACTCCGGTCGTTCGGTAATTACCGTAGGCCCGACCCTGCGTCTGCATCAGTGCGGTCTGCCGAAGAAGATGGCTCTCGAGCTGTTCAAACCGTTCATTTTCGGCAAGCTCGAAATGCGTGGTCTTGCGACCACCATCAAAGCGGCCAAGAAAATGGTCGAGCGCGAACTGCCAGAGGTTTGGGACGTTCTCGCTGAAGTGATTCGCGAACACCCGGTTCTTCTCAACCGTGCACCGACCCTTCACCGTCTGGGTATCCAGGCGTTTGAACCGGTACTGATCGAAGGTAAGGCTATCCAGCTGCACCCTCTGGTCTGCGCCGCGTACAACGCCGACTTCGACGGCGACCAAATGGCCGTGCACGTACCGCTGACACTGGAAGCCCAGTTGGAAGCGCGTGCGTTGATGATGTCGACCAACAACATTCTGTCGCCAGCCAACGGTGAGCCAATCATCGTGCCGTCGCAGGACGTTGTATTGGGTCTGTACTACATGACTCGTGAAGCGATCAACGCCAAGGGCGAAGGTCGTGTATTCGCGGATCTGCAGGAAGTTGACCGTGTGTTCCGTGCCGGCGAAGCCGCACTGCACGCCAAAGTTAAAGTACGTATTAACGAAACCGTTAATGATCGTGACGGTGGCAGCGTCAAGAACACCCGTATCGTCGACACTACCGTTGGCCGTGCGCTGTTGTTCCAGGTTGTTCCGCCAGGTCTGTCGTACGACGTCGTCAACCTGCCAATGAAGAAAAAGGCGATCTCCAAGCTGATCAACCAGTGCTACCGCGTGGTTGGTTTGAAAGAGACCGTGATCTTCGCTGACCAGTTGATGTACACCGGTTTCGCTTACTCGACCATCTCCGGCGTTTCCATCGGTGTTAACGACTTCGTTATCCCGGACGAGAAAGCCCGCATCATCGGTGCCGCTACCGACGAAGTGAAAGAGATCGAGAGCCAGTACGCCTCCGGCCTGGTAACCCAGGGCGAGAAGTACAACAAAGTGATCGACCTTTGGTCGAAAGCGAACGACGAAGTTTCCAAGGCAATGATGGCCAACCTCTCGAAAGAGAAGGTTATCGACCGTCACGGCGTTGAAGTCGATCAAGAGTCTTTCAACTCGATGTACATGATGGCTGACTCGGGTGCGCGGGGTTCCGCAGCACAGATTCGTCAGCTGGCCGGTATGCGTGGTCTGATGGCCAAGCCGGACGGTTCCATCATTGAAACGCCGATTACTGCGAACTTCCGTGAAGGTTTGAGCGTACTTCAGTACTTCATCTCCACTCACGGTGCTCGTAAAGGTCTGGCGGATACCGCGTTGAAAACTGCGAACTCCGGTTACCTGACTCGTCGTCTGGTAGACGTGGCGCAGGATCTGGTTGTAACCGAGATCGATTGCGGCACCGAACACGGTCTGCTGATGACTCCGCACATTGAAGGCGGTGACGTTGTAGAGCCGTTGGGTGAGCGCGTATTGGGTCGTGTTATTGCCCGTGACGTATTCAAGCCTGGTACCGAAGAAGTCATCGTTCCTGCCGGCACGCTGGTAGACGAGAAGTGGGTCGAGTTCATCGAACTCAACAGCATCGACGAAGTGATTGTTCGCTCGCCGATCAGCTGCGAAACCCGCTACGGTATCTGCGCCAAGTGCTACGGCCGCGATCTGGCTCGTGGTCACCAGGTGAACATCGGTGAAGCGGTCGGCGTTATCGCTGCCCAGTCCATCGGTGAGCCGGGTACCCAGCTGACCATGCGTACGTTCCACATCGGTGGTGCGGCAAGCCGGACTTCTGCAGCTGACAGCGTTCAGGTGAAGAATGGCGGTACCGTCCGCCTGCACAACCTGAAACACGTTGAGCGAGTAGATGGTTGCCTGGTAGCTGTGTCCCGTTCCGGTGAGTTGGCAATTGCTGACGAATTCGGTCGCGAACGCGAGCGTTACAAGCTGCCGTACGGTGCTGTGATTTCGGTTAAAGAAGGTGACAAGGTCGACGCTGGCGCAATCGTGGCCAAGTGGGATCCGCACACTCACCCGATCGTTACCGAAATGAAAGGTACCGTGACCTACGTGGGCATGGAAGAAGGCATCACGATCAAGCGTCAGACTGACGAATTGACCGGTATGACCAACATTGAAGTACTCGACGCGAAAGATCGTCCAGCTGCCGGTAAAGACATCCGTCCTGCCGTTAAGATGGTCGATGACAACGGCAAGGATCTGTTGCTGCCAGGCACTGACGTTATCGCTCAGTACTTCCTGCCAGCCAACGCCCTGGTCGGTGTAGCGGATGGTGCGAAGATCGCGATCGGTGATGTTATCGCGCGTATCCCGCAAGAAACTTCGAAGACCCGTGACATCACCGGTGGTCTGCCGCGTGTTGCCGACTTGTTCGAAGCTCGTCGTCCGAAAGAAGCGTCGATTCTGGCTGAAGTCAGCGGCACCATCGCGTTCGGTAAAGAGACCAAAGGCAAGCGCCGTCTGGTCATTACCCCGAACGACGGTAGTGATCCGTATGAAGAGCTGATTCCGAAGTGGCGTCACCTGAACGTCTTCGAAGGCGAACAGGTAAACCGCGGCGAAGTTATCTCCGACGGTCCAAGCGATCCGCACGACATCCTGCGTCTGCTGGGTGTGAGCGCGCTGGCCAAGTACATCGTTAACGAGATCCAGGACGTTTACCGTCTGCAAGGCGTGAAGATCAACGATAAGCACATCGAGACCATCTTGCGTCAGATGCTGCGTAAAGTTGAGATCGCTGAATCCGGCGATTCGAGTTTCATCAAGGGCGACCAGATGGAACTGACTCACGTACTGGTAGAGAACGAGCGTCTGGGCGCGGAAGACAAGTTTGTCTCCAAGTTCACTCGCGTTCTGCTGGGTATCACCAAGGCGTCGTTGTCCACCGAATCGTTCATCTCGGCGGCTTCCTTCCAGGAAACCACCCGCGTACTGACCGAAGCGGCAGTCACCGGCAAGCGCGATTACCTGCGCGGCCTGAAAGAAAACGTAGTCGTGGGTCGTCTGATCCCGGCCGGTACTGGCCTGGCATATCACAGCGAGCGCAAGCGTCGTCGTGAAGCAGACAAGCCGTTGCGCGTAAGCGCCAGTGAAGTGGAAGCTGCACTGACCGAAGCGTTGAACTCGAGCGGTAACTGAGTTCTGCGATAAATGAGAGTAGGGCCCTGATCGCCCCGTTCGTCGAATCGAGACATTTTGTCGAGGTTCGAGGGGCGGGGAGGTCGGGGCCTTGCCTTGACTGGGGACAAGATCCTCTTTAGACTCTTGATCCCCTAAATTTGGCGGGAATTCGTTCCTGCCATTTTGCTTTTCTTGCAAGACAATAGCGTCGCAAGACAACAGTGGAGCTAGTAGATGGCAACTATCAACCAGCTGGTACGTCAGCCGCGTAAGCGTATCGTCGAGAAATCCGACGTACCTGCGCTGCAGAACTGCCCGCAACGTCGTGGCGTGTGCACCCGTGTGTACACCACCACGCCGAAAAAACCTAACTCGGCACTGCGTAAAGTATGCCGTGTGCGCCTGACCAACGGTTTCGAAGTTTCTTCGTACATCGGTGGTGAAGGTCACAACCTGCAAGAGCACAGCGTGGTACTGATCCGCGGCGGTCGTGTAAAAGACTTGCCAGGTGTTCGTTACCACACCGTTCGCGGTTCTTTGGATACTTCCGGCGTTAAAGGTCGTAACCAGGGTCGTTCGAAGTACGGTACCAAGCGTCCGAAGTAATCGGTCGTTTTGCAGATTTTCATTTTATTGAGTCGATAAGAGTAAGGTCGGGCACGCATCCATTGGATCTGTCCCGAGCTAACCTGAAGACCGCTTGAGGGCTTATCATGCCAAGACGTCGCGTAGCAGCAAAGCGTGAGATTCTGGACGATCCGAAATACGGAAGCCAGATCCTCGCCAAATTCATGAACCACGTTATGGAAAGCGGCAAGAAAGCCGTTGCCGAGCGTATCGTTTATGGTGCCCTGGAAACCGTTGCGACCCGTAAGGCTGGCACCGATCCCCTGGAACTCTTCGAAAAAGCACTCGACGCCATCGCTCCGCTGGTCGAAGTGAAGTCGCGCCGCGTTGGTGGTGCTACTTACCAGGTTCCGGTCGAGGTTCGTCCTTCCCGTCGTAACGCTCTGGCAATGCGCTGGTTGGTAGACTTCGCCCGTAAGCGTGGCGAGAAGTCTATGGCTCTGCGTTTGGCTGGCGAACTGCTGGATGCTGCTGAAGGTAAAGGTGCTGCTGTTAAGAAGCGTGAAGACGTGCACCGTATGGCTGAAGCCAACAAAGCTTTCTCGCACTACCGCTTCTAATTTTAGCTTCACTAATTTTGCGAGGGCTTTATGGCTCGTACTACTCCGATTAGTCGCTACCGTAACATCGGTATCGTCGCTCACGTGGATGCTGGTAAAACCACCACCACCGAGCGCGTCCTTTTTTACACCGGCAAAAGTCACAAAATGGGCGAGGTGCATGATGGCGCCGCGACCACAGACTGGATGGTGCAGGAGCAGGAGCGTGGTATTACCATTACTTCTGCTGCCATCACCGCCTTCTGGAAAGGTTCCGAGAAGCAGTACAAAGACGAGCACCGCTTCAACGTAATCGATACCCCGGGCCACGTAGACTTCACCATTGAAGTTGAACGTTCCCTGCGCGTACTCGACGGCGCTGTTGTTGTGTTCTGCGGTACTTCGGGTGTTGAGCCTCAGTCGGAAACCGTATGGCGTCAAGCCAACAAATACGGCGTTCCACGTCTTGTTTACGTAAACAAGATGGATCGTGCTGGTGCCAACTTCCTGCGCGTGATCGGTCAGATCAAGCAGCGTCTGGGTCACACTCCGGTGCCGATCCAGTTGGCTATCGGTTCCGAAGACAACTTCCAGGGTCAGATCGATCTGTTGACCATGGAAGCTGTTTACTGGAACGACGCTGACAAGGGCATGGTTCCTGTTCGCAAGCCTATTCCTGCAGAACTGCAAGAATTGGCTGACGAGTGGCGCAACAACATGGTTGAGGCTGCTGCCGAAGCCAGCGAAGAGCTGATGAACAAGTACCTCGAAGGTGAAGAACTCACCAACGTGGAAATCAAGGCCGCTCTGCGTCAGCGTACTATCGCTGGTGAGATCGTCTTGGCTGTTTGCGGTTCCTCGTTCAAGAACAAGGGCGTTCCCCTGGTTCTCGATGCTGTGATCGACTACCTGCCGGCACCAGTGGATATTCCTGCCATCAAGGGTACTGACCCTGATGACGAGACTATCGAGCTGGAGCGTCATGCAGACGACGCAGAACCGTTCTCCGCTCTGGCATTTAAAATTGCCACTGACCCATTCGTGGGTACCTTGACCTTCGTCCGCGTTTACTCGGGCGTGTTGAACTCCGGCGACGGCGTGATCAACTCGGTTAAAGGCAAGAAAGAGCGCGTGGGTCGTATGGTGCAAATGCACGCAAACGCCCGTGAAGAGATCAAGGAAGTACGCGCTGGTGACATCGCGGCCCTGATCGGCATGAAGGACGTCACCACTGGTGAAACCCTCTGCAACGCTGACAAGCCAATCATCCTGGTTCGCATGGACTTCCCGGAGCCGGTTATTTCGGTTGCCGTAGAGCCTAAGACCAAGGATGACCAGGAAAAAATGGGTATCGCTCTGGGCAAACTTGCTCAGGAAGACCCTTCTTTCCGCGTTAAAACTGATGAAGAGACTGGTCAAACGATCATCTCCGGCATGGGCGAGCTGCACCTGGACATCCTGGTTGACCGGATGCGCCGTGAGTTCAACGTCGAAGCCAACATCGGCAAGCCTCAGGTTTCGTATCGTGAGCGCATCACGAAGAACTGTGAAATCGAAGGCAAGTTCGTTCGTCAATCCGGCGGTCGTGGTCAGTTCGGCCACTGCTGGATCCGTTTTGCTCCTGCTGACGAAGGTCAGGAAGGTCTGCAATTCGTGAACGAAGTTGTAGGTGGTGTGGTTCCTAAGGAATACATCCCGGCTATCCAGAAGGGTATCGAAGAGCAGATGAAGAACGGCGTTGTTGCCGGCTATCCGCTGATCGGCCTGAAGGCTACCGTGTTCGATGGTTCTTACCACGACGTCGACTCCAACGAGATGGCGTTTAAAGTGGCTGCCTCCATGGCGACCAAGCAACTGGCCCAGAAGGGCGGTGGTGAGTTGCTTGAGCCGATCATGGCTGTAGAGGTTGTTACGCCTGAAGACTATATGGGTGATGTGATGGGCGACCTTAACCGTCGTCGCGGCATGATCCAGGGTATGGAAGACACAGTGTCCGGCAAGGTTATCCGTGCCGAGGTTCCACTGGGTGAGATGTTCGGTTATGCGACCGACGTTCGTTCCATGTCCCAGGGTCGCGCAAGCTACTCTATGGAATTCAAAAAATACGATACGGCTCCGTCGCACATCGTCGAATCCGTAACCAAAAAACAAGGCTGATTCAGCCCCTTTAGGCTAGGAGTTAATTGTCGTGGCTAAAGAAAAATTTGATCGTTCCCTACCGCACGTCAACGTTGGCACCATCGGTCACGTTGACCACGGTAAAACCACTCTGACTGCTGCTCTGACTCGCGTTTGCTCCGAAGTTTTCGGTTCCGCAATCGTTGACTTCGACAAGATCGACAGCGCACCAGAAGAGAAAGCTCGCGGTATCACCATCAACACCGCACACGTTGAGTACAACTCGAAGATCCGTCACTACGCTCACGTTGACTGCCCAGGTCACGCTGACTATGTGAAGAACATGATCACCGGTGCTGCTCAAATGGACGGCGCTATTCTGGTTTGCTCGGCCGCTGATGGTCCGATGCCACAAACCCGTGAGCACATCCTGCTGTCCCGTCAGGTAGGCGTTCCGTACATCGTGGTTTTCCTGAACAAGGCTGACCTGGTAGACGACGCTGAGCTGCTGGAGCTGGTTGAGATGGAAGTTCGCGACCTGCTGTCGACTTACGACTTCCCGGGCGATGACACTCCAATCATCATCGGTTCGGCTCGTATGGCGCTGGAAGGCAAAGACGACAACGAGATGGGCACCACTGCCGTCAAGAAACTGGTTGAAACTCTGGACAGCTACATCCCAGAACCAGTTCGCGTGACTGACAAGCCGTTCCTGATGCCAATCGAAGACGTATTCTCGATCTCCGGTCGCGGTACTGTTGTGACTGGTCGTATCGAGCGCGGTATCGTTCGCGTTCAAGATCCGCTGGAAATCGTTGGTCTGCGTGACACCACCGTTACTACTTGCACCGGTGTTGAAATGTTCCGCAAGCTGCTCGACGAAGGTCGTGCTGGTGAGAACTGCGGCGTTCTGCTGCGTGGCACCAAGCGTGACGACGTTGAACGTGGTCAGGTTCTGGTTAAGCCGGGTTCGGTTAAGCCGCACACCACTTTCACCGCAGAAGTTTACGTTCTAAGCAAAGAAGAAGGCGGTCGTCACACTCCGTTCTTCAAAGGCTATCGTCCACAGTTCTACTTCCGTACTACTGACGTGACTGGTAACTGCGAGCTGCCAGAAGGCGTTGAAATGGTAATGCCAGGTGACAACATTCAGATGACTGTTACCCTGATCAAAACCATCGCAATGGAAGACGGTCTGCGTTTCGCTATCCGTGAAGGCGGTCGTACCGTCGGCGCTGGCGTCGTAGCCAAAATCATCGCGTAATTCTCTTTTATAGAGATTGCTTGATGCTTTGAAAAAGCCCCCGCTCAGCGGGGGGCTTTTTTTATTGGGTTGACACCTATATGGGGCGTCTATAGAATTGCGCCTCCTTTTAACGGGCGTATTGCGCTCGGTGGGAATAGCAGCCGGAGTCTGAAATCCAATGCAAAATCAGCAAATCCGTATCAGGTTGAAGGCTTTCGACCATCGCCTGATCGACCAATCAACCCAGGAAATCGTGGAAACCGCGAAACGTACTGGTGCTCAAGTGCGTGGTCCAATTCCACTGCCTACCCGTAAAGAGCGGTTCACCGTTCTGGTTTCTCCGCACGTCAACAAAGACGCGCGCGACCAGTACGAAATCCGCACTCATAAGCGCGTTCTGGACATCGTCCAGCCAACGGATAAAACCGTTGATGCTCTTATGAAGCTTGATCTTGCGGCCGGTGTGGAAGTGCAGATCAGCCTCGGCTAAGACTCGGTCTTAGTCGTGTAACGCTCTGAAATGGGCGGCCATAGCGGGTGAAAGCCCCGTACACTCATGAGGTTTACAACATGACTATTGGTGTAGTCGGTCGTAAATGCGGTATGACCCGTATTTTCACCGAAGAAGGTGTCTCCATTCCGGTCACGGTCATTGAGATCGAACCGAATCGCGTCACCCAGTTCAAAACTGAAGAGACCGATGGCTATCGTGCAGTGCAAGTCACTGTCGGCGAGCGTCGTGCTTCGCGTGTAACAGCAGCTCAGGCTGGCCACTTCGCTAAGGCGAACGTTGCCGCTGGTCGCACCACCATGGAATTCCGTCTGGAAGAAGGCGAGTACCAGGCTGGCGATCTGATCAACGCTGAAATCTTCGCCGCTGGTCAACTGGTTGATGTAACCGGTCAGTCCAAGGGTAAAGGCTTCCAGGGTACGATCAAGCGTTGGAATTTCCGCGGGCAAGATAACACCCACGGTAACTCCGTATCCCACCGCGTCCCAGGCTCTATCGGCCAGTGCCAGACTCCTGGTCGTGTATTCAAGGGCAAAAAAATGTCCGGTCATATGGGCGCTGAGCGCGTGACCGTGCAGTCCCTGGAAGTAGTGCGCGTGGACGCTGAACGCAATCTGTTGTTGGTCAAGGGTGCTGTTCCTGGCGCTACTGGCGGCAACCTGGTTGTACGTCCAGCAGCCAAGGCTCGCGGTTAAGGGGAAGCTGACATGCAATTAAATGTAAATGACGCTCAAGCGATCGAAGTTTCCGAACTGACATTTGGCGGCGAATTCAACGAGACGCTGGTTCACCAAGCAGTCGTGGCCTACATGGCCGGCGGCCGTCAAGGTACCAAGCAGCAAAAGACCCGTTCCGACGTTCGTGGTGGCGGTAAGCGCCCATGGCGTCAGAAAGGTACTGGCCGTGCTCGTGCCGGTACTATCCGTAGCCCAATCTGGCGTGGCGGCGGTACCACTTTTGCAGCACGTCCACAGGATCACTCCCAGAAGCTGAACAAGAAGATGTATCGCGCAGCAATGCGTTCCATCCTTGCTGAGCTGGTGCGTACTGATCGTCTGGTCGTGGTTCAGGATTTCGCTGTTGAAACTCCGAAAACCAAAGATCTGCTGGGCAAGCTGAACAACATGAGCCTGACCGACGTTTTGATCGTGTCGGACGCTGTTGATCAGAACCTGTACCTGGCTGCTCGTAACCTGCCGCACGTAGATGTACGTGACGTTCAAGGTTCCGATCCAGTTAGTCTGATCGCATACGACAAGGTGTTGATCACCGTGTCGGCCGTGAAGAAATTCGAGGAGCTGCTGGGATGAACCAGGAACGCGTATTTAAAGTTCTGCTTGGCCCGCACGTTTCCGAGAAGGCTACGGTTCTGGCAGACAAGAAAGGCCAGTTCGTTTTCAAGGTTGCTACTGACGCAACCAAGCTGGAAATCAAGAAGGCCGTCGAAAGCCTGTTCAGCGTGAAAGTTGAGCGTGTTACTACCCTGAACGTTCTGGGTAAGAGCAAGCGCACAGCTCGCGGTCTGGGCAAGCGTAATGACTGGAAGAAGGCAGTTATCTCCCTTCAGCCAGGCCAAGATCTCGATTTCAGCAGCAGTGCTGAGTAAGGAAGGGGTGCATCATGGCAATCGTTAAATGCAAACCGACTTCCCCTGGCCGCCGTTTTGTGGTCAAGGTGGTCAACCAGGAGCTGCATAAAGGCGCTCCTCACGCACCGCTGCTCGAGAAAAAATCGAAGACTGGTGGTCGTAACAACAATGGCCGTATTACCACGCGTCACATCGGTGGTGGTCATAAGCAGCATTATCGTATGGTCGATTTCCGTCGCAACGACAAAGATGGCATCGTCGCCACTGTCGAGCGTATCGAATACGATCCAAACCGTACTGCTCACATCGCACTGCTCTGCTACGCAGACGGCGAGCGTCGCTACATCATCGCCCCTAAAGGCGTGAGTGCTGGCGACCAGCTGATCGCAGGCGCTCTGGCTCCAATCAAGCCAGGTAACGCTCTGCAACTGCGCAACATTCCAGTGGGTTCTACTGTACACGGCATCGAACTGAAGCCAGGTAAAGGCGCACAGATCGCTCGTTCCGCTGGCGCTTCGGCTCAGCTGATCGCTCGTGAAGGTGTGTACGTGACCCTGCGTCTGCGTTCCGGTGAAATGCGTAAAGTCCTGGCTGAATGCCGTGCGACCCTGGGCGAAGTCTCGAACTCCGAGCACAGCCTGCGTTCGCTGGGTAAAGCTGGTGCCAAACGCTGGCGTGGCGTTCGCCCAACCGTTCGTGGTGTTGCCATGAACCCGGTTGACCACCCACATGGTGGTGGTGAAGGTCGTACCTCTGGTGGTCGTCATCCGGTATCGCCATGGGGCTTCCCGACTAAGGGCGCGAAGACTCGTGGTAATAAGCGTACCGACAAAATGATCGTCCGTCGTCGCAAGTAAATAGAGGGATACGACAGTGCCACGTTCTCTGAAAAAAGGTCCTTTTATTGATCTTCACCTACTGAAGAAGATCGAAGTGGCGGCGGAAAAGAACGATCGCAAACCAATTAAGACTTGGTCGCGTCGTTCGATGATCCTGCCACAGATGGTCGGTTTGACCATCGCCGTACATAACGGTCGTCAGCACGTCCCAGTTCTCGTGAACGAAGACATGGTCGGCCATAAACTGGGCGAGTTCGCCGGTACCCGCACTTATCGTGGGCACGTGGCTGACAAGAAAGCCAAGCGTTAAGGGGTTAGGAAATGGAAGTAGCCGCTAAGTTGTCGGGCGCTCGAATCTCCGCCCAGAAAGCCCGCTTGGTCGCCGACCAGATCCGCGGGAAGAAGGTGGGCGAAGCGCTCAACTTGTTGGCTTTCAGCAGTAAGAAAGCCGCCGAGATCATGAAGAAAGTGCTGGAGTCGGCCGTAGCCAACGCCGAGCATAACGAAGGCGCAGACGTTGATGACCTGAAGGTCAGCACCGTTTTCGTCAACGAAGGGCGTTCGCTGAAGCGCATCATGCCACGTGCCAAAGGCCGTGCTGATCGCATCGTCAAGCGGTCTTGCCATATCACTGTCAAGGTTGCTGACAAGTAACGGAGTCGAAGAGATGGGTCAGAAAGTACATCCCATTGGCATTCGCCTGGGAATCGTCAAGGAGCACACCTCCGTCTGGTACGCAGACGGTCGGACTTATGCGGACTACTTGTTCGCAGATCTGAAAGTGCGTGAGTATCTCCAAGACAAACTAAAAAGCGCGTCCGTAAGCCGTATCGATATCCATCGTCCGGCCCAAACTGCACGTATCACCATCCACACCGCTCGTCCAGGTATCGTTATCGGGAAGAAAGGTGAAGATGTTGAGAAACTGCGTCAGGACCTGACCAAGCAAATGGGTGTGCCTGTGCACATCAATATCGAAGAGATCCGCAAGCCGGAACTCGACGGTATGCTGGTTGCGCAGAGCGTAGCTCAGCAGCTGGAGCGTCGTGTAATGTTCCGTCGCGCTATGAAGCGCGCAGTACAGAACGCCATGCGCATTGGTGCCAAAGGCATCAAAATCCAAGTGAGCGGTCGTCTCGGCGGTGCTGAAATCGCACGTACTGAATGGTATCGCGAAGGTCGTGTGCCATTGCACACCCTGCGTGCCGACATCGACTATGCCAACTACGAAGCTCACACCACTTATGGTGTGATCGGTGTAAAGGTTTGGATCTTCAAAGGCGAAGTAATTGGTGGTCGCCAAGAAGAGCTGAAACCACAAGCACCAGCGCCTCGTAAAAAAGCTGCTAAGTAAGGGGTACGCCAAATGTTGCAACCTAAGCGTACGAAGTTCCGCAAGCAGATGACAGGCCACAACCGTGGTCTGGCTCAGCGCGGTAGCAAAGTCAGCTTCGGCGAGTTCGCGCTGAAGTCTGTAGCTCGTGGTCGTCTCACCGCTCGTCAGATCGAGTCAGCGCGTCGTGCACTGACCCGTCACGTTAAACGTGGCGGCAAGATCTGGATCCGTGTATTCCCGGACAAGCCTATTTCCAAAAAGCCCCTCGAAGTTCGTATGGGTAAAGGTAAGGGTAGTGTGGAGTACTGGGTTGCCCAGATTCAGCCAGGCAAAGTCCTGTATGAAATCGAGGGTGTTTCTGAAGAGCTGGCGCGTGAGGCTTTTGCCCTGGCTGCTGCAAAGCTGCCGCTCGCCACCGCCTTTGTTAAACGGACGGTGATGTGATGAAAGCGAATGAACTTCGTGAAAAATCCGCACAGCAGCTGAATGAGCAACTGCTCGGCTTGCTGCGCGACCAGTTCAATCTGCGTATGCAGAAAGCAACTGGCCAGTTGGGGCAGTCGCATCTGCTCTCGCAAGTTAAGCGTGACATCGCTCGCGTGAAGACTGTGCTCAACCAGCAGGCAGGTAAGTAATCATGGCTGAAGCCGAAAAAACTGTCCGTACGCTGACTGGCCGTGTTGTCAGCGACAAGATGGACAAAACCATCACCGTACTGATCGAGCGTCGCGTTAAGCACCCGATCTACGGTAAATACGTTAAGCGTTCGACTAAGCTGCACGCGCACGACGAAACCAATCAGTGCCACATCGGCGACAAAGTCACTATTCGTGAAACTCGTCCTTTGGCCAAGACCAAGTCTTGGGCGCTGGTTGATGTTCTCGAACGCGCTGTGGAAGTCTAAGGACTAGGGGTCGGAGAAATTATATGATTCAGACTCAATCCATGCTCGATGTGGCCGATAACAGCGGCGCTCGCCGCGTTATGTGCATCAAGGTGCTGGGTGGCTCCCATCGTCGTTACGCTGGTATCGGTGACATCATCAAAGTTACCGTGAAGGAAGCAATTCCTCGCGGTAAAGTGAAAAAAGGCCAAGTGATGACTGCTGTTGTAGTCCGCACTCGTCACGGCGTACGTCGTGCTGATGGCTCCATTATCCGCTTTGATGGCAACGCTGCTGTTCTTCTGAACAACAAGCAAGAGCCGATCGGCACCCGTATCTTTGGGCCAGTGACCCGTGAACTTCGTACTGAGAAGTTCATGAAGATCGTCTCGCTCGCCCCAGAAGTGCTGTAAGGAGATCCGACATGCAAAAGATTCGTCGTGACGACGAGATCATCGTGATCGCCGGCAAAGACAAAGGTAAGCGCGGTAAGGTGCTTAAGGTTCTCGCTAATAACCGTCTGGTTATCAGCGGTCTGAACCTGGTTAAGCGTCATACCAAGCCTAACCCGATGTCGGGCGTGCAAGGCGGTATCGTCGAAAAAGAAGCTCCACTGGATGCTTCTAACGTCGCCATTTTCAACGGCGAAACCAACAAGGCTGACCGCGTTGGTTTCAAAGTAGAAGACGGCAAGAAAATTCGTGTCTTCAAGTCGACCCAAAAAGCGGTTGATGCTTGAACACTGCTAGGTAGAAGACCATGGCACGACTAAAAGAGATTTACTGGAAGGAAATCGCACCGAAGCTTAAGGAAGAACTTAAGCTTTCGAACGTGATGGAAGTTCCACGCGTTACAAAGATCACCCTGAACATGGGTCTGGGCGAAGCTGTTGGTGACAAGAAAGTCATCGAGCATGCTGTTGCTGACCTGGAAAAGATCACCGGCCAAAAAGTCGTTGTGACCTACGCTCGTAAATCCATCGCTGGCTTTAAAGTCCGTGAAGGATGGCCGATCGGCGTCAAAGTGACTCTGCGCCGTGAGCGTATGTACGAGTTCCTGGATCGTCTGCTGTCGATCTCCCTGCCTCGGGTTCGCGACTTCCGCGGCCTGAATGCCAAGTCCTTCGATGGTCGTGGTAACTACAGCATGGGCGTGAAAGAGCAGATCATTTTCCCGGAAATCGACTACGACAAGATCGATGCTCTCCGCGGTCTGGACATTACCCTGACCACCACTGCCAAGAACGATGATGAAGGCCGCGCTCTGCTGCGTGCTTTCAAATTCCCGTTCCGCAACTGATTGGAGTAGGAAAATGGCCAAGAAGAGCATGAAAAACCGTGAGCTGAAGCGTCAGCTCACTGTTGCCAAGTACGCCACCAAGCGTGCAGCGCTGAAAGCTATCATCGTTGATCTGAACGCAAGTCCAGAAGCACGTTGGGAAGCTACCGTAGCTCTGCAGAAGCAACCACGTGACGCAAGCGCTTCGCGCATGCGTAACCGTTGCCGCCTGACTGGTCGTCCGCACGGCGTTTACCGCAAGTTCGGCCTTGGCCGTAACAAGCTGCGTGAAGCTGCAATGCGTGGTGACGTACCAGGTCTGGTTAAAGCCAGCTGGTAATTGCTGTCAAAGTCTCGATGTTCAGGTTCGCAAGAACCTGACCATCGGTGGCCTTGAATCTGAATCAAGCCCCTTTTGGGGCTTGATTCATTTCTGGGGTGTGTCTAGAATGACCGGCTCGCCTGAGCCCGTGTTTTTCATGCCCGGAAGTTCTCGGCGACAAGTAGTAGCCGCAAGGCTAATTTTTCTGTATTAGGAGCGTCTAGCCCATGAGTATGCAGGACCCGTTAGCGGACATGCTAACTCGAATCCGTAATGCCCAGATGGCTGAAAAGTCTGTCGTAAGCATGCCGTCTTCCACGTTGAAGGTGGCTGTAGCAAAAGTCCTGAAGGACGAAGGTTACATCGCGGATTTTCAGATCACCACCGACGCCAAGCCGTCGTTGTCCATCGAGCTGAAGTACTTCGAAGGCCGTCCGGTTATCGAAGAAGTGAAGCGCGTTAGTCGTCCAGGCCTGCGTCAGTACAAGTCCGTTGAAGATCTGCCGAAAGTTCGTGGCGGTCTTGGCGTGTCTATCGTCTCCACCAACAAAGGTGTGATGACGGATCGTGCTGCGCGCGCTGCCGGTGTCGGCGGCGAAGTTCTTTGCACTGTGTTCTAAGGGGGGATAAGCATGTCTCGCGTCGCTAAGAACCCCGTTAAGCTGCCAGCCGGTGTCGAAGTAAAATTCGCAGGCCAACAGCTTTCGGTGAAGGGTGCCAAGGGCACTCTCGAACTGAACATCCATTCGTCCGTTGAGATTGTTGAAGAAGCTGGTGAGCTGCGTTTCGCTGCTCGCAATGGCGATCAACAAACTCGCGCAATGGCCGGTACCACGCGTGCGTTGGTAAACAATATGGTCCAAGGCGTAAGCCAAGGCTTCGAGCGTAAGCTCCAGCTGGTCGGTGTTGGTTACAAAGCGCAAGCAAAAGGCACGGTTCTGAACCTTGCCCTTGGCTTCTCGCACCCAGTGGATTACGAACTGCCGGAAGGCATCACCGCTGAGACTCCTAGCCAGACCGATATCCTGATCAAGGGCATCGATAAGCAGCTGGTAGGTCAAGTGGCCGCTGAGATCCGCGACTTCCGTCCACCAGAGCCGTACAAAGGCAAAGGTGTGCGCTACGCGGACGAAGTCGTCCGTCGTAAAGAAGCCAAGAAGAAGTAGGGCATAGCAAATGACCGACAAAAAAGTTACTCGACTGCGTCGCGCTCGCAAAGCACGCCTGAAAATGCACGAACTAGAAGTCGTGCGTCTCTGCGTGTTCCGCTCGTCGCAGCACATCTACGCCCAGGTCATCTCGGCCGACGGCAACAAAGTTCTGGCATCTGCCTCGACTTTGGATAAAGAACTGCGTGATGGCGCCACTGGCAACATCGACGCGGCCACAAAGGTTGGCCAGCTGGTCGCTACGCGTGCTAAGGCCGCTGGCGTCTCGCAAGTGGCTTTCGACCGCTCTGGCTTCAAGTACCACGGCCGCGTTAAAGCGCTGGCTGATGCTGCTCGTGAAGCTGGGCTGGAGTTCTAAGTTATGTCAAATAACGACCAAAAGCGCGACGAAGGCTACATTGAGAAGCTGGTTCAAGTTAACCGCGTAGCCAAAACCGTTAAAGGCGGCCGTATCTTCACTTTCACCGCGTTGACCGTGGTTGGTGATGGTAAAGGGCGTGTTGGCTTCGGCCGTGGCAAGTCACGTGAAGTGCCTGCTGCGATCCAGAAGGCAATGGAAGCTGCTCGCCGCAACATGATCCAAGTTGACCTGAACGGCACCACTCTGCAGTACGCAATGAAGTCCGGTCACGGCGCTTCGAAGGTGTACATGCAGCCTGCTTCTGAAGGTACCGGTATCATCGCTGGCGGCGCTATGCGTGCTGTCCTCGAAGTTGCTGGCGTTCAGAACGTTCTGGCCAAGTGCTACGGCTCGACTAACCCGGTAAACGTGGTTCACGCCACTTTCAAAGGTTTGAAAGCTATGCAATCTCCTGAATCCATTGCCGCCAAGCGTGGCAAAAGCGTCAAGGAGATCTTCTGATCATGGCTACCGTTAAAGTAACGCTGATCAAAAGCATGACCGGCCGCATCCCTAACCACAAACTGTGCGTTAAGGGTCTGGGTCTGCGTCGCATCGGTCACACTGTAGAAGTCCAGGATACTCCCGAGAATCGCGGGATGATCAACAAGGCTTACTACATGCTGCGTGTCGAGGGTTAATCGATGAAACTCAATGATCTGAGTCCAGCGCCGGGTTCCCGTCGCGAAAAGCATCGTCCGGGCCGTGGTATCGGTAGCGGTTTGGGTAAGACTGGTGGCCGTGGCCACAAAGGTCAAACCTCCCGCTCCGGTGGCACTATTGCTCCAGGCTTTGAAGGCGGTCAACAGCCGCTGCATCGTCGTCTGCCGAAGTTCGGTTTCGTTTCCCTGAAGGCCATGGATCGCGCAGAAGTGCGTTTGTCCGAGCTGGCTAAAGTGGAAGGCGACATCGTTACCGTGCAGTCCCTGAAAGATGCCAACGTGATCAACGTCAACGTACAGCGTGTGAAAATCATGCTGTCCGGTGAAGTGACTCGCGCTGTCACTATCGGCAAGGGAATCGGCGCCACCAAAGGTGCGCGTTCGGCTATCGAAGCAGCTGGCGGCAAGTTCGAGGAATAAATGGCTAAGCAAGGTGCTCTCTCTGCGCTCGGCAAAGGCGGTATGTCTGAACTCTGGGCTCGTCTGCGTTTTCTGTTCCTGGCGATTATCGTCTACCGAATAGGCGCACACATCCCGGTTCCAGGTATTAACCCGGACCGACTCGCAGACCTGTTTCGACAGAATGAGGGGACCATTCTTAGCTTGTTCAACATGTTCTCCGGCGGCGCGCTGGAACGGATGAGCATCTTTGCACTGGGGATCATGCCGTACATTTCGGCATCGATCATCATGCAACTGATGACCGCCGTCAGCCCGCAGCTGGAGCAGTTGAAGAAGGAAGGTGAAGCTGGCCGTCGCAAGATCAGCCAGTACACCCGCTACGGCACCGTCGTCCTCGCTCTTGTTCAGGCTATTGGCATGTCCATAGGTCTGGCGGGGCAGGGCGTTGCGTTCACTGGTGACTTTGGCTTCCATTTCGTCGCGGTATCCACGTTTGTGGCTGGTGCGATGTTCATGATGTGGCTGGGTGAGCAGATTACTGAGCGCGGTGTAGGTAACGGTATCTCGATGTTGATTTTTTCGGGTATCGTCGCCGGTCTTCCGAGAGCAATCGGGCAGTCTTTCGAGTCTGCACGTCAGGGTGATATCAACATCTTCGCCTTGGTTGCCATCGGTTTGCTGGCAGTAGCGATTATCGGTTTCGTGGTGTTCATTGAGCGTGGTCAGCGTCGTATTGCTGTTCACTACGCCAAGCGTCAGCAGGGCCGCAAGGTTTTTGCTGCGCAGACAAGCCACTTGCCGCTGAAAGTGAACATGGCTGGTGTTATTCCAGCTATTTTCGCGAGCAGCATTTTGCTGTTCCCGGCTTCGTTGGGTGCCTGGTTTGGTCAGTCTGAAGGTATGGGCTGGTTGCAGGACATCTCGCAGTCGATCGCTCCTGGTCAGCCGTTGAATATTCTGCTGTTTAGTGCAGGGATTATTTTCTTCTGCTTCTTCTATACGGCGTTGATGTTCAATCCGAAAGACGTAGCGGAAAACCTGAAGAAGTCCGGTGCCTTTATTCCGGGCATCCGTCCAGGTGAGCAGTCTGCGCGCTACATTGATGGCGTTCTGACTCGCTTGACCATGTTCGGTGCTCTTTACATGACGGCCGTGTGCCTGCTTCCCCAGTTCCTGGTGGTCGCAGCAAACGTACCGTTCTACCTTGGCGGGACCTCGTTGCTGATCGTGGTCGTGGTTGTGATGGACTTCATGTCCCAAGTACAATCGCACCTCGTTTCGCACCAGTACGAATCCCTGATGAAGAAAGCCAACCTGAAGGGCTACGGCAGCGGCATGTTGCGCTGAGTACCCCATAAGGTTCGAGGAGTTGGTGATGAAAGTTCGTGCATCGGTGAAAAAGCTGTGCCGTAACTGCAAGATTATTCGCCGCGAAGGTGTTGTTCGAGTAATTTGCAGCGCGGAACCGCGTCACAAACAGCGCCAAGGCTGAGTGTGATCCGCTTGAAGCCCGGCAGCTAGTGCGCTGCCGGGTTGATTATTTGTTATTACAGCGATATTATCTCGCGCCCTATTTCTTGGCTTCCGGGGCGTAGGTAGCTGTCAATTGGAGTCCCACTGAATGGCCCGTATTGCAGGCGTTAACATTCCAGATAACAAGCACACTGTTATCTCGCTGACCTACATCTATGGTGTTGGTCGCACTACTGCGCAGAAAATTTGCGCAGTGACTGGGGTAAACCCAGCCGCAAAGATCAAAGATCTGAGCGATGAGCAGATTGAGCAATTGCGTGGCGAAGTGGCGAAGTTCACCACTGAAGGTGACCTGCGTCGCGAAATCAACATGAAAATCAAGCGTTTGATGGACCTCGGTTGCTACCGTGGTCTGCGTCATCGTCGTGGTCTTCCAGTACGCGGTCAGCGTACCAAGACTAACGCGCGTACCCGTAAAGGTCCGCGTAAGCCGATCCGCAAGTAATCGCCCACGCGAATCGACAGGAAATTAATCATGGCAAAACCTGCTGCTCGTCCTCGTAAAAAAGTTAAAAAGACAGTGGTTGATGGCATCGCCCACATCCATGCTTCTTTTAACAACACAATCGTGACCATCACCGACCGTCAAGGTAACGCGCTTTCTTGGGCTACCTCCGGTGGTTCGGGTTTCCGCGGTTCCCGCAAGTCCACCCCGTTTGCTGCTCAAGTAGCTGCTGAACGTGCTGGTCAAGCTGCGCTGGAATATGGCCTGAAAAACCTCGACGTTAACGTCAAAGGTCCAGGTCCAGGTCGTGAGTCTGCTGTCCGTGCATTGAACGGCTGTGGCTATAAGATCGCCAGCATCACCGACGTGACGCCAATCCCGCACAACGGGTGCCGTCCGCCGAAGAAGCGCCGCGTGTAATCCAGGAGATTGTAAAGAATGGCTCGTTACATTGGTCCAAAATGCAAACTCGCTCGTCGCGAAGGCACCGATCTCTTCCTGAAGAGCGGCGTGCGCGCGATCGAATCGAAGTGCAACATTGAAGCAGCACCTGGTATCCACGGCCAACGCCGCGGTCGCCAGTCCGATTACGGCACCCAACTGCGTGAAAAGCAGAAGGTCCGTCGTATCTACGGCGTTCTCGAGCGTCAATTCAGCGGCTACTACAAAGAAGCTGCTGGCAAGAAAGGTGCAACCGGTGAAAACCTGCTGCAACTGCTCGAATGCCGTCTGGACAACGTTGTATACCGTATGGGCTTTGGTTCGACTCGTGCCGAATCCCGTCAGCTGGTATCGCACAAGTCGATCAGCGTTAACGGTCAGACCGTAAACGTTCCGTCGTATCAGGTTCGTGCTGGTGACGTGGTTGCAGTTCGCGAAAAAGCAAAAAACCAACTTCGCATTGTCCAAGCTCTCGATCTGTGTGCCCAACGTGGCCGCGTAGAATGGGTAGAAGTAGACACTGAGAAGAAGTCGGGCGTTTTCAAGAACGTTCCTGCTCGCAGTGATCTGTCCGCCGACATCAACGAAAGCCTGATTGTCGAGCTCTACTCCAAGTAAGGGCTAGAAAATAGGTGCATCCATGCAGATTTCGGTAAATGAGTTCCTGACACCCCGCCATATTGATGTGCAGGTTGTCAGTCCAACCCGCGCCAAGATCACTCTCGAGCCTCTCGAGCGTGGTTTTGGCCACACCCTGGGCAACGCGCTGCGACGCATCCTGTTGTCCTCAATGCCCGGCTGCGCAGTAGTCGAGGCCGAGATTGACGGTGTACTCCACGAGTACAGCGCCATCGAAGGTGTACAGGAAGACGTAATTGAAATCCTGTTGAACCTTAAAGGTCTGGCTATCAAGCTGCACGGTCGTGACGAAGTTACGCTGACCTTGTCGAAGAAGGGTTCGGGGGTGGTTACCGCTGCCGATATTCAGCTGGATCATGATGTCGAGATCGTTAATCCCGATCACGTAATCGCTAACCTGGCGTCTAACGGCGCCCTGAACATGAAGCTCACCGTAGCTCGTGGTCGTGGTTATGAACCAGCAGACTCGCGTCAGAGCGATGAAGACGAAAGCCGCAGCATCGGTCGCTTGCAGCTTGACTCTTCGTTCAGCCCGGTTCGCCGTATCGCATACGTGGTGGAAAACGCCCGTGTCGAGCAGCGTACTAACCTGGACAAGCTGGTTATTGATCTGGAAACCAACGGTACTCTGGATCCTGAAGAGGCTATTCGCCGCGCTGCAACCATCCTGCAACAGCAGTTGGCTGCGTTCGTCGACCTCAAAGGTGACAGTGAGCCAGTGGTTGTCGAGCAGGAAGACGAGATCGATCCGATCCTGCTTCGCCCGGTTGACGATCTGGAACTGACTGTACGTTCGGCTAACTGCCTTAAGGCGGAAAACATCTACTACATCGGTGACCTGATTCAGCGTACCGAAGTAGAGCTGTTGAAGACTCCGAACCTGGGCAAGAAATCCTTGACTGAAATCAAGGACGTTCTGGCCTCCCGCGGTCTGTCCCTCGGCATGCGCCTCGACAACTGGCCGCCTGCAAGTCTTAAGAAGGACGACAAGGCGACTGCCTGATCGTCGTAATCACCGAACGTAGTGTTTGGTAAGGAATGAACCATGCGTCATCGTAAAAGTGGTCGTCACCTGAGCCGCACCAGCTCGCACCGCAAGGCCATGTTCCAAAACATGGCGGTGTCGCTGTTCGAGCACGAGCTGATCAAAACTACACTGCCGAAAGCCAAAGAACTGCGTCGCGTTGCTGAGCCGCTGATCACTCTGGCCAAGACAGACAGCCTGGCTAACCGCCGTCTGGCATTCGACCGTACTCGTTCGAAAGCCATCGTTGGTAAGCTCTTCAACGACCTGGGCAAGCGTTACGCTACCCGTGAGGGTGGCTACCTGCGCATCCTCAAGTGCGGTTTCCGCACTGGCGACAACGCGCCTATGGCGTACGTCGAGTTGGTTGATCGTGCTACTGCTGGCGAAGCTGTATCCGCCGAGTAAGACGTCAGTCTGAAACAAAGAACCGGGCCTAGTGCCCGGTTTTTTGTGTCTGCAAGAAAAATGCGCTGTTCGTACAAGCTTCTGACATAGGTCAGCTGTCACCATGGGCCGGGAATCATAATTAGTAATTATCTATCGATGTGCACGAGTTAATGAATTTGTGGCTGTTACATCGATGATCAATACTTCCCACCAAGCCGATTAGCCGGCAGTTCCAAGACTGACAGAGGAAGAAGACCGTATGAGCCAGATCAAAACGCTTACGACCGCCAGTGGCGCACCTGTCGCTGATAACCAGAATTCTCGCTCCGCCGGCCCACGTGGCCCGCTGCTTCTCGACGATTTCCACCTGCTCGAGAAACTTGCTCACTTCAATCGTGAAAACATTCCTGAACGTCGTGTCCACGCTAAAGGCTCGGGCGCTTACGGCACGTTCACTGTCACTCGTGATATCACCGAGTACACCAGCGCCAAACTGTTTGAATCTGTAGGCAAACAAACCCCGACGTTCCTGCGTTTCTCTACCGTGGGTGGCGAACGCGGTTCGGCCGACACCGAGCGAGACCCGCGTGGCTTCGCGCTGAAGTTCTATACCGAGGAAGGCAACTGGGACATTGTTGGCAACAACACCCCGGTGTTCTTCATTCGTGATCCTCTGAAATTCCCGGACTTCATTCACACGCAAAAGCGTCTGCCACAAAGCAACCTGAAAAGCGCGCAGATGATGTGGGACTTCTGGTCGCATTCGCCCGAAGCGCTGCACCAGGTGACCATTCTGTTCTCCGATCGCGGCATTCCTGACGGTTACCGTCACATGCACGGCTTCGGCAGTCACACGTACAGCCTCATCAGCGCGCAAGGCGAGCGTCACTGGGTGAAGTGGCACTACAAGACAAAACAAGGCATCAAGAATCTGGCACCTGCGGATGCTGCCCGTATTGCCGGCACCGACCCGGATTACGCCCAGCGCGATCTGTTCGAAGCGATCGAGCGTGGTGATTTCCCGAAATGGCGCGTGTGCATTCAGATCATGACCGAGGCGCAAGCGGCGGCGCATTACGAGAACCCGTTCGACGTGACCAAAACCTGGTCGCAGAAAGAATTCCCGCTGATCGAAGTGGGCGAGCTGGAACTGAATCGCAACCCGCAGAACTACTTCGCTGAAGTTGAACAAGCCGCGTTCGGCCCAAGCAATATGGTGCCAGGTGTCGGTCTGTCGCCGGATCGCATGCTGCAAGGTCGCGTCTTCGCTTACGCCGATGCGCATCGCTACCGCGTAGGCACCAATCACCAGCAACTGCCGGTGAACGCGCCACGCAGCCCGGTGAATACTTACCAGCGCGACGGTTCGATGGCGTTCGGCAGCAATGGCGGCGCAGCACCGAATTACGAGCCGAACAGCTACATCGAATCGCCAAAACAAGCTCCGCATTACGCTGAGCCTGCGCTGGCCCTGAGCGGCTCGGCTGATCGTTACGATCACCGCGAAGACACCGATTACTACAGCCACGCCGGTGCGCTGTTCCGGTTGATGAGCGACGATCAAAGAGCACTGCTGGTCAGCAACATCGCCGGTGCAATGAGTGGTGTTTCGAGCGATGTCGTTGATCGCCAGTTGCAGCATTTCTACAAAGCCGATCCGGCGTATGGAGAAGCAATCGCAAAGCTGCTCAACGTACAGCTTAACGAAGTCTAAACGAGAAGCAGAACCGCCCTCATTTGGGCGGTTTTTGCGTTATTTAGGCTGCTTTTCTCAGAATATCTTCGCTTTTATTGCGCTAAGCGGGTGACCTTCCGGTCATGTTGGTTCAAACTACAGACTTTCAAGTAGGGAGATGTAGGGCGATGCAAGGCCACCCAGACGTAATCGATTACCTCAACACGTTGCTGACCGGCGAACTGGCCGCGCGTGATCAATATTTCGTTCATTCGCGGATGTATGAGGACTGGGGGTTCACCAAGCTCTACGAGCGAATCAACCACGAAATGGAAGAAGAAGCGGGTCACGCTGATGCGTTGATGCGCCGCATTCTGATGCTCGAAGGCACACCGCGCATGCGTCCGGATGATCTGGATGTCGGCAGTACTGTGCCGGAGATGCTCGAAGCGGATCTGCGCCTTGAGTACAAAGTTCGTGCAGCGCTGTGCAAAGGCATCGAGCTGTGTGAACAGCACAAAGACTACGTCAGCCGCGAAATCCTGCGTGTGCAGTTGAACGACACCGAAGAAGATCACACCTACTGGCTGGAAAAGCAGTTGGGCCTGATCAAACTGATCGGTCTCGAGAACTACCTGCAATCGCACACCTCCTGATCGCAGTAGGTACAAAAAAGCCCCTGTCACTGTTGAAGTGACAGGGGCTTTTTCATGCCCGGCGTTTAAGCCCGATCGCGGATCAGCAACGGTTTGAGGTAATGCCCAGTGTGAGATTGTTTCATCTCGGCCACTTGCTCCGGCGTACCCACGGCGATGATCTGCCCACCCTTGGAACCACCCTCCGGCCCGAGATCGACCAGCCAGTCGGCCGTCTTGATCACGTCGAGGTTGTGCTCGATCACCACCACGGTGTTGCCGTGATCGCGCAGGCGATGCAGCACGTCGAGCAATTGCTGGATATCCGCGAAGTGCAGGCCTGTGGTCGGCTCGTCGAGGATGTACAGAGTTTTGCCGGTGTCGCGCTTCGACAGCTCGCGGGACAGCTTGACGCGCTGCGCTTCACCGCCGGACAACGTGGTCGCCGACTGCCCGAGCTTGATGTACGACAGGCCTACATCCATCAACGTTTGCAGCTTACGCGCCAGCGCTGGCACCGCATCGAAGAACACCCGCGCTTCCTCGATCGTCATTTCGAGAGTTTCGTGGATATTCTTGCCCTTGTATTTGATCTCAAGGGTTTCGCGGTTGTAGCGCTTGCTCTTGCACACGTCGCACGGCACATAGATGTCCGGCAAGAAGTGCATTTCGACCTTGATCAGACCGTCGCCCTGGCAGGCCTCGCAGCGACCGCCCTTGACGTTGAACGAGAAACGCCCCGGCCCATAACCACGGGAGCGCGACTCGGGCACGCCGGCAAACAGTTCGCGAATAGGCGTGAACAGCCCGGTGTACGTCGCCGGGTTGGAGCGCGGCGTACGACCGATCGGGCTTTGGTCGATGTCGACAACTTTATCGAGATGTTCCAGGCCCTTGATGCTGTCATGCGCGGCGGCTTCCAGCGTCGTCGCGCCGTTAAGTGCGGTGGCGCTCAGCGGAAACAGCGTGTTGTTGATCAGCGTCGATTTGCCCGAGCCGGACACGCCAGTCACGCAGGTCAGCAGGCCGATCGGGATTTCCAGATCGACATTGCGCAGGTTGTTACCGCGCGCGCCCTTGAGAGACAGGGTCAGCTTCTTGTTGCGTGGCGTACGTTTGGCCGGCACTTCGATCTTCACCCGGCCGGACAGGTATTTACCGGTCAGGGAATCCGGGTGCGCCATGACTTCGGCCGGCGTACCTTCGGCAACAATCTGCCCGCCGTGCACACCGGCGCCCGGGCCAATATCCACGACATAGTCGGCCAGACGAATCGCATCTTCGTCGTGCTCAACCACGATCACCGTGTTGCCGATGTCACGCAGATGTTTGAGTGTGCCGAGCAGGCGATCGTTGTCGCGTTGGTGCAAACCAATCGACGGTTCATCGAGGATGTACAAAACACCGACGAGGCCGGCACCGATCTGGCTGGCCAGACGGATACGCTGTGCTTCGCCGCCGGACAGGGTGTCGGCGCTGCGATCCAGCGACAGATAGTCGAGACCGACGTTAACCAGGAACTGCAGACGCTCGCGGATTTCCTTGAGAATCTTGTCAGCGATCTCGCCGCGACGCCCGGTCATCTTCAGTTCGCCGAAGTACACGCAGGCATCGCCGATCGGCAGGTTGGTCACCGCTGGCAGCGTCTTCTCGCCCACCCACACATGGCGTGCTTCGCGACGCAGACGTGTGCCACGGCAATCCGGGCAGGACTGGGTGCTGAGGAACTTGGCCAGCTCTTCGCGCACGCTCGCCGATTCGGTTTCGCGGTAGCGACGCTCCAGATTCGGCACGATGCCTTCAAATGGATGCGAACGTTTGACGATGTCGCCACGGTCGTTCAGATACTTGAAATCGACGTTCTGCGAGCCGCTGCCGTGGAGGATTTGTTTCTGCTGCTCGGCGGTCAGTTCGTTGAACGGTTTTTCCAGGCTGAACTTATAGTGCGAAGCCAGTGAGCCGAGCATCTGGAAGTAATAGACGTTACGCCTGTCCCAGCCGCGTATCGCGCCTTCGGCCAGGGTCAGCTCGCCGTTGACCAGTCGCTTGATGTCGAAGAACTGCTTCACCCCCAGACCATCGCACGTCGGGCAGGCGCCGGCCGGGTTGTTGAAGGAGAACAGCTTCGGTTCCAGCTCGCTGATCGCGTGGCCGCAGATCGGGCAGGCGAAGCGTGCGGAGAAGATCATCTCTTCACCCGGCTCGTCGTCCATCGGCGCAACCAGTGCGATGCCGTCTGCCAGTTTCAGCGCGGTTTCGAAGGACTCGGCCAGACGCTGTTGCAGATCGGCGCGCACTTTGAAGCGGTCGACGATCACATCAATCGAATGCTTCTTCTGTTTATCCAGTTTCGGCAGCTCGTCGAGCTCGCAAATGCGCCCGTTGACGCGCGCGCGGACGAAACCTTGCGCACGCAGCTCTTCGAAAACTGAAAGGTGTTCACCTTTGCGCTCGCGAATCACCGGCGCCAGCAGCATCAGTTTGCTGCCTTCGGGCTGCGCCAGCACCAGGTCGACCATCTGGCTGACGGTCTGCGCTTCCAGCGGAATATCGTGATCCGGGCAGCGCGGCGTACCCACGCGTGCATAGAGCAGGCGCAGGTAGTCGTAGATTTCGGTAATGGTGCCGACCGTGGATCGCGGGTTATGCGAGGTCGATTTCTGCTCGATGGAAATTGCCGGCGACAGGCCTTCAATGGTGTCGACGTCGGGTTTTTCCATCATCGACAGGAACTGGCGGGCATAGGCCGACAGCGATTCGACATAGCGGCGCTGACCTTCGGCGTACAGTGTGTCGAAAGCCAGGGACGACTTGCCGGATCCGGACAGGCCGGTGATGACGATCAGTTTGTCCCGTGGCAGGGTCAGGTCGATGTTCTTCAGGTTGTGGGTACGGGCCCCACGTATCAGGATCTTGTCCAAAGTGGCCTCGCTCGGCGGGCGTCGAAAGCGTAAGAGTATACGGGCAAATACTGGATGGATGCACACTATCAAGCGTAGCGTTGTTTGCCCTGAATGAAGAGTGTTTCATCTGTACGCGTCAAAGCGTCGCGATCTACCCCGTCTTTCGATGGGACTGGTAGAATCGCCGCCGGTTCACACGAGGTTTATCCATGCACGATCCCCACAGCGAACGCATGAGTGGCAGCGAGACCCGCGCAGCGAGCGGTCTGGCCCTGGTGTTCGCCTTCCGTATGCTTGGCATGTTCATGGTGTTGCCGGTACTGGCAACCTACGGCATGGATTTGGCGGGAGCGACCCCGGCCCTGATCGGGTTGGCCATCGGCGCTTACGGCCTGACCCAGGCGATTTTTCAGATCCCGTTCGGGGTCATTTCCGACCGCATTGGCCGTCGCCCGGTTATTTACCTCGGGCTGATCGTCTTCGCCCTCGGCAGCGTGCTCGCCTCTCAAGCCGATTCGATCTGGGGCGTGATCGCCGGGCGAATCCTGCAAGGCGCCGGGGCGATTTCCGCAGCGGTCATGGCGTTGCTTTCCGACCTGACTCGCGAGCAGCACCGTACCAAAGCGATGGCCATGATCGGCATGACGATTGGTCTGTCGTTCGCCGTGGCCATGGTCGTCGGGCCATTGCTGACCCGTGCGTTTGGCTTGTCCGGACTGTTTCTCGCCACCGGTGGCATGGCGCTGGTGGGCATCGTCATCGTCATGTTCATGGTGCCGAAATCGACCGGGCCGCTGACTCACCGCGAATCCGGTGTGGCGCGTCAGGCGTTGATGCCGACGCTCAAACATCCTGATCTGCTGCGCCTCGATCTGGGCATCTTTGTGTTACATGCCATGTTGATGTCGAGCTTCGTCGCGCTGCCTCTGGCACTGGTGGAAAAAGCCGGTTTGCCCAAGGAACAGCACTGGTGGGTCTACCTCACCGCGTTGCTGGTTTCGTTCTTCGCCATGATCCCGTTCATCATCTATGGCGAGAAGAAACGCAAAATGAAACGAGTTTTGCTCGGCGCCGTGACGACGCTGATGCTGACTGAGCTATTCTTCTGGCAGTTCGGTGACAGCTTGCGGGCTCTGGTGATCGGCACGGTGGTGTTTTTCACCGCGTTCAATCTGCTGGAGGCTTCATTGCCGTCGCTGATCAGCAAGGTTTCACCGGCGGGCGGGAAGGGCACGGCCATGGGCGTGTATTCCACCAGTCAGTTCCTTGGTTCGGCACTCGGCGGGATACTCGGCGGCTGGTTGTTTCAGCATGGCGGTCTGTCGGTTGTGTTCCTTGGATGTGCCGGGCTGGCTGCACTTTGGCTGGCCTTTGCTGTTACCATGCGCGAACCTCCCTACGTGACGAGCCTGCGCTTGCCGTTGTCGCCCGAGGCGATCCGCGAAGCGGGTCTGGTCGAGCGCCTCAAGGCCCTCGTAGGGGTAACCGATGCAGTGATAGTTGCTGATGAAGCGGCTGTTTACATCAAACTGGACAAAGAATTAGTGGATCGCGACACCCTCGAACGCCTGGTGAACAACCCGGCCGGGGCTGCTTGCGACGCCTAGGAGAACGTTATGGCCCGTGGGGTTAACAAAGTCATATTGGTCGGCACTTGCGGCCAGGATCCCGAAGTTCGCTACCTGCCTAACGGTAATGCCGTGACCAACCTGAGTCTGGCAACCAGCGAACAGTGGACCGACAAGCAAACCGGTCAGAAGGTCGAAAAGACCGAGTGGCACCGTGTTTCGATGTTCGGCAAAGTGGCCGAAATCGCCGGCGAATACCTGCGCAAGGGTTCGCAGGTTTACATCGAAGGCAAGCTGCAGACCCGTGAGTGGGAAAAAGACGGTATCAAGCGTTACACCACCGAAATCGTGGTCGACATGCAAGGCACCATGCAACTGCTCGGCGGCCGTCCACAACAGGGCGACCAACAAAGCGGTGGCAACAACTATCAGCAGTCCGCTCCGGCACCACGCCAGCAGGCGCCGCGTCCGCAGCAGTCGGCTCCGCAACAGCGTTCGGCCCCGGCTCCTCAGCAGGCCGCACCGCAACCGGCTCCGGATTTCGACAGCTTTGATGACGATATCCCGTTCTGATTTGCCCGCTGAATCACCTTTGATTTAGCCACGAAGCCCCCGCATTGCGGGGGTTTTGTCGTTCTGGACGGGCCAAAGATGTCGCCTCGTTCAACTCATGACCGATGAGTCGTTTGGTCTGCTCGCGGAAAGTTTCGCACTGAGTCTTGAAGGCTGCCGCCAGTCGCACCATGATCCTTACCTGCGACTGGATATTCAGGCGCCTTTTTGCAAAAGCAGGATCCCGGGGAGCTGGGCTGCGTCCATCACAAAAACAAGAGAAAACGATGAGCAGTAGCAAGAACAAGGAAATCGAGTATCTGCGCGGCGTGGCCATCCTGATGACGGTGTTGGCCCATAGTTCGTTGTTGTTGCCATTCCATAGCGACTTCATGCAGAAAGTATTCAATGTGTTTTCCCCGTGGTCAGGGGTGGATCTTTTTTTCTGTATTTCCGGTTACGTGGTCAGCAAAGCGTACCTCGATTATTTTGATAAAAATCGTGAGCAGGGCCGATTCGGCCTCGCGGCCACCTCGTTCTGGATCCGGCGGGCCTACCGCCTGCTGCCCACGGCATGGCTGTGGGTGTTGATTCCGCTGGCGTTCTCGATCTTTTTCAACCAGTCGAATGCATTCCAGTCGTGGTTCGATAATTTGCGCAGCTTCACGGCCGTCGCCACCTTCACCGGCAATCTGGCGAACCAGTACGGTGTGCTGCTGGGGCCGAACTCGGTGTACTGGAGCCTGGCGCTGGAGGAGCAGTTTTACTTTATCTTCCCGCTGTTTCTGCTGCTGATCACATCCACCCGTTGGCGAGTAATCGCCCTGCTCGCACTGATTGCCGTGCAGTTCCCGTTCAATCGCTATGCCTTCGGCGGGCCAACGGCGGCCATGCTCTTCTCGTTCCGTCTGGATGCGATGATGTGGGGCATTCTTCTGTGCCTGTTCACGCGCACCTCACTGTACAAAGACATTGAGCCAGTGGCGCTGGGCGCCAGCCTGATCAAACGGTTCGGGTTGACGCTGTTCCTGCTGTACATGCTCGGGGCCATTGCCGGGCAACTGATCGCCATGCCCATCGCGGTGGGGCTGATCGCATTGAATGCATTGGTTCTGGTCTGGCTCTCCAGTTATCAAAAAGGCTATGTCTACTGCCCGGCGTTCTTGAGTGGAATTGCCCAATGGCTAGGCTCGCGTTCTTACGCTTTGTACGTCATACACATGTTCGCCTACCACTTGAGTACCGAAATCTGGAGTCGAGTGGCCAGCGACAGAGGTGTCGAACTGGGGCCTGAGTTCACCGTGGAAATGTTGCTCACCTCGTTTGCGATCATGTTGGTCTGCAGCGAGTTGAACTACCGTTTTGTCGAAACTCCGCTGCGTCGACGCGGCGCGGAAATCGCACGGCGCAGAATGGCTGGTGTGAGCACGTCGGAAACCGCCAGGGACAAACTCCCGGCAGATCGTCCGGTACGCTCGACAGAGCTGTCTTGACCGAGGGCGAAAAAAAACCGTAGAGCTCACGCGCTACGGTTTTTTTATGGCTGAAAAAGTGGCCTATGGCTCAGTCGAGAATCAGGTGCGGCAGAAAGCGGCTCGAGTCTTTGGTGATCAGGCTGTTGTCTTCGCGCACGCCAATGCCTGCGGCTTGATCGCCAATCACCCACGAACCAATCAGCGTGTAGCTGTCGCCAAACTTCGGCAGTGGCGCAAATTCCTGCAGGATAAACGGCGCATCGGTGTAGGGCCCGTCTTCTTTGACGATCAGACCTTCAGCCGTCTGCAACTCAATGTTCGCGCCTTCACGGGAAAAGTACGGCTTGCGCACCCAACCCTTGGGCACCGCACTGGCCGGGTTTGGATCAAGGTGCGCCGCGAGCAAGTTCGGATGACCCTTGTGCAGTTCCCACAATAAAGGGAGCGCGCCTTTGTTCGACAGAATCGCCTTCCACGCCGGTTCAAAAAACTGCGTATCGCACTCGGCAATCGCCGCGCCGAAAGGTTCGTGGAAGATGAACTCCCAGGCGTGCAGCTTGAACAGGTGCGGGATCCAGCGATCCTGCAGATCGACAAAGCGGCCCTCAGAAGTCAGGCCAATGTCTTCAATGTCGATGTGCCGCGATTCGATGCCGACTTTTTCTGCGATCAGCCGCAAGTAATCGGTGGTGCCCTTGTCTTCGACCGAGTCTCTCATCGAAGAGAAATAGAACGGCCGCGTCAGCTTCAGTTCAGCAAAGGCCTGATGCAGCTTGGTGTCGATGCTGTTGAACTGGTCGGCATTCGCCGGCAGCGTGCCGCGCTCAATGCATTGCTCCAGCCAGCCCCACTGAAACGCCGCTGCCTCGTACAGGCTGGTCGGCGTGTCGTAGTTGAGCTCCAGCAGTTTCGCCGGGCCGTTGCCGCTGTAGGAAAAGTCCATGCGGCCGTACAGATGCGGATGACCTTCGCGCCAGGAGGTGCGGATCATGTCGTAGTACGGCGCCGGGATGCTCAGACGATCCAGCAACTCTTCGCTGTTGACCACGCGGTCGACCAGATCAATGCACATCTCGTGCAGCTCGGTGGTCGGATCCTCAAGATCGTTTTCGATCTGCGCGAGCGTGAACTGGTAGTACGCGCTTTCGTCCCAGTAGGGCTCGTCGTCGATGGTGTGGAACATAAAGCCGAGGCTTTCGGCGGTCTGTTTCCAGTCCGGGCGCTCGGCGCAGAGGATTTTCTTCATCGTCAGCTGCTCGAGCGACCGGAACTGCTGCCCCAGCCACCCCAACCGCTGCGAGCACTCGACTGGCTACCGAAGCCGCCGCGCGAGGTCGACGAGGCGACGTTGACCGGTTTGCTTTTGCTGCTTTCGTAATCCGTTTGGCTGCGCGTCGTGGTTTCGGCTCTGCGGTATTGCGTCGAAGTGTTGTAGGGCTGGCGCGTGTCGCGATCGCGGTACACCGTGCGATTGACGTTGTTGCTCATCGCGTTGCCGATCAGCCAACCGGTCAGCCAGCCACTGCCGCCGCCACTGGAGGTGTGCGAAGTGTTTTGCACATTCTGCGCGGCATCACCTGCCGGCATTTGCGCGCCGGCGATGGCGTCGAGGTTCTGCGCCGGTTCACCGTTCTGCGGCACTTTGAAGCCGCCGAGTTTCGGCACGAAGCGGCCGTCGGAATTTTTCTGACACCAGTCGGCGGCGAAGTCGGCGTCGCACTTGGCCTTGTCGTCGTACGCCGGGGCGATGCGCCGGTGTTCGGTCAGGGCAGCGACGTAAGCGTTGGAGCAGACATCGGCGGCCACTTCGGCATCGACGCACTGTTCCACGCTCTGGAAGTTACGCGGCTGCTCGACCGCCGCCGCTTCACCGGAGATGGCCATGGCCACCGACGCGGCGAGGGACAACTGCACATATTTACTGCGTTTCATCGAAGGCTTCCTGCCAGTCAGTTGGACGGGGTCATGCACGCGGCGTTAAGCATGCCAACGCTGATGGCGACCGCTGCCACGTAAATGCCCGAAGCGATTTCACCGTTGGCGATGCGCTGCGAGGTGCCCTTGAGCACCAGGCCGGTGGCGAGAAATGCCAGCAGTTGCACAACCGCGGCAATCACCGCCCACAGGACGAAGTCGAGGACGTTGACCGAGAAGGCGATCACGTTGCTGGCCGGGATCGCGAAACCGATGATCGCACCGGACAGGGCAATGGCTGCAGCGACGTTGCCGGAGCGAATCAACTCGAACTCTTTGTGCGGGGTGATGCGGGTGTAGACGAATTGGAACAGCATGAACAGCAGCACGGCGCCGATCAGGTAGACGACGAAACCGACCAGCGCGGTTTTGTTCAGGGAAACGGCCAGCACTTCCAGCATGAAAAACTTCCTTTTTTAGATGGGGCTCAGATCAGTCGTGTACAGCGAGATACCCAACGAGGTGCTCAGGCTGACGGTGCCTTCTTCGTCTTGTTCGACGGAGAACAGCAGCAATTCGCGGCGATCGGTCAGGCCGGTTTCGCGTGCGTAGAGCATCGAGTGGTGTTCGATGGTGTAGGACTCGTCCGGATTGATGACTTGTTCGGTCATCGGCACCAGTTCGGTCTGGCCCTGTTCGGTGCCCCATTCGCGGGTGTACTCGACGCCATCGTGGGTGTAGGTCGGCAGGCCGATCGCGCTGTTAGGGCCGGCCAGGCGCTGCAGTTCGGCGTCACTGTTGACGGTCACGTAACTGAGGTAGTTGAACAGCGTGACCGATTCGATCTGGTCGTCGCCTGTAACGTGGATCTGCAGCCAGAAATCCTCGTCGTTCATGTAATAGCGGTGCAGTTTGTTCGACTGGCCGAGATCGACCCAACCGGCGCTCCAGATCGCTTGATCGAAGGGCACGCGCACCGTGGTCGAACCGTCGAGCAACAGCGCCAGCGTCGTATCGAACCTGACAGCCTTGCCCTGGGCCATGCCGAGTGGGCCACTGGCAACGGTCGGTGTCGGCGCAGCGGTCTGCCAGTTGCTGGTGCCCAGCAAATCTTTAAACCATCCCATGGGTACGTTCCTTGAGGCGGGTGGAAGTGTTCGTCGGCGGAAAAAGCGTGGCTAGTGTACCGGGCCGGGATCCCATGTAGGAGCTGCCGAAGGCTGCGATCTTTTGATTTTGTTTTTAAATACAAGATCAAAAGATCGCAGCCTTCGGCAGCTCCTACACAGGGCAGGTTGCGATGTTACTGAGCGGATTTCTGCTTCAGGCGCTCAAGGATCGCATTGGCGCTGCCAGCATTCGGCGTGATGCCGGCTTCTTGCAGTTTGCGATCCAGGTCATTGCCGGCCGCGGCGTCTGCCAGTTCATCGGCAGCGCTCAGTTCGGCAGCGCGTTGTTGCTGCTTGGCTTGCAGGCGGTTCAGCGTACCCACTGCAGTTTCCAGTTTGCCGTTGGCGCCGCCGCTGGCGATGGATGCACTGACCTGAGCCTTTTGCACGCTGTCGCGGGCCTTGGCCATGTCGACTTGCTGGCGCAGGCTCTTGATGCGGGCTTCGGCCTTGTTGATGTCTTTGCGCATGTTTTCGGCGTAGACACCGAACTCGTCGCTCTGCTTTTTCTCGGCATCGAGGTCGTTGGTCAGGGTCGAAATCGCTTCGGCCACTTCCAGCGCCAGATCTTCACGGCCAGCGTTCAACGCCGACACAGCCTTGGCTTCGAGATCCTTGATCTTGGCGTCGTACTCGCTCACACGGTCGGCGGCCAGTTTGTGTTTGGCCATGATGGTGACCAGCTCGCGACGTGCGTTCGACAGGGCGGTGTCGGCATCGCGGATTTCCTGATCGAGGATGCGCAGGGCCTGTTGGTCGACGATCGATTCGCCGACTTCATTGGCGCCGCCGCGCAGTGCGGTGAACAACTTGCTCCAGATGGACTGAGTCATTGGATTTTCCCTGTTGATTACTTGAAGAAGTGTTCGAAGGCTTCGCTCGCGCGCTGCACGTTGTCGACCAGGGTTTTCACCTCGGTGACGACGTTGGTCAGGCTCGAGTCGGCGCTGAGGGCGCCAAACATGTTGTAAACGGTCTGTCCGTTGGGCATCGATTCGATACCGATCGACGACAGCGGGAACATTTCCCGGCTGCGCAACACGGCGTCATTGAAGGCGTGCACGTCGGTGATCGAATCGATATCGACCAGCACGGTGTCAACGATGATCTGTTGACCGGCGACGGCGATGTGAATCGGCAGACCGCCGAATTCGTTCATTTCCAGCTTGATGCTGGGTTCGGAGCTCTGGATCAGCGACAGCGTGATCTCGTGCGAAGCCACCTCGTCCAGGGCCTTGAGGGCGTTGAAGAGGCTATCGATATTCCAGTTGTTGCCTGCGCTCATGTAATTCTCCGACATGAAAGAGCCAGCCAGAATCGGTTGGCGTAGCTGTTGCTCCATTTGCTTGAGCAAGCTTCGGTTTTCGGGAAGCACCCAAGTTTCGTGTTTCACATAACCGGCAGCGGCCAGGCCCGCACGCATCTGCTTCATATAAAAGCTCGACGGTTTTTTTGCGGACGCCTTCGCGCGCTCTCCCTTGGGACTACCAGATTTCGCGGTGGGGGAACGGCTTTTCATGGCTATGACTCGGTTATGAACATCTCACGCGTGAGCCACACTACAACCAATCCAAAATGCCAGCAATGACTCACGCGTGAGTTTTTTATGACAGACGAAAAAAGGCCCGCAACGTGGCGGGCCCTCTGTTTATAGACTGTTTGCAAAGTGTTGCTTAGCGATCAGCCGACAGAAATTCGTCCGTCGAGATCACATTGGCGTAGGCAAAGCCCAGTGCCGACATGAACGCGGCGTGTACATGGGCGGCAGGCACGGTCAGGCCGTTGAATTCCAGATCGCGGCTGGCGCAGGCGTCGTGAATCACCGTCACGGTGTAGCCAAGATCCGCTGCCGCGCGAGTGATGCCATCGACGCACATGTGGCTCATACTGCCGACCACCACCAGCTCCTTGATGCCTTGCTCATCGAGGATCGATTGCAGTTCAGTCTCGCGAAACGAATTGACGAAGTGTTTGAGCACGACCGGCTCGTCGGCGCGGTTGAGCACTTTCGGGTGCAGTTTGGCGCCGTCCGAACCTGGAGTGAAAAACGGCGCATCCGGCGAAGTGAATTCGTGGCGGATATGCACCACCGAATCGCCCGCTTCGCGGAACGCTGCAATCAGTCGCACGGCATTGTCGGCGGCGGCATCCGCGCCGACCAGCGGCCACTTGCCTTGGGGGAAGTAGTCGTTCTGGATATCGACTACGATGAGTGCTTGCTTGGCCATGGGTGTGTCCTCGAAGTGCTTGTTGGTGTGGTGCAAGTATTGGCGCTGGCCGATGATTCGAGGATTGGCCGCACCGACAATAGACAGGGGAAAACTGACAATGGGCGTTGAAAAAGCCGCCATCGCTGAACTCGGCGTGCTGATTTATCCCGGCGCGCAGATGGCGGCGGTGCATGGCTTGACCGATCTGTTCGGCGTGGCCAACCGCATTGCCGCTGAGCATCAGACCGCGCAATTGCCGGTGCTGCGGGTCAGTCATTGGCAGGTCGACGGTGATCAGCCGCCCGTGCGGGTTTACGACAGTCATCCGGGCGACGAAAGCGATTTGCTGGCGGTGCTGATTCCGCCGTCAATTGGCGGCTTCAGTTCGGCAAACATGCCAGCCAGCCTTGCGCAGTGGTTGCGCGATCAACATGCCCGTGGCGCGACACTCGGCGGAGTCTGCGTGGGTTCGCTGATGTTGGCGGAAAGCGGTTTGCTCGATGGCCGTAGCGCCACCACCCACTGGACGTCGGCCAAGGCGTTTGCCGAGCAATACCCGAAGATCAAATTGAAAGCCGATACGCCCATCGTCGATGACGGCGACCTGATTACTACCGCTGGATTGATGGCCTGGTCGGAGCTTGGCTTGCGCCTGGTCGACAGGCTGCTCGGGCCGAGCATCGCCACCGGTACCGCGCGTTTTCTGGTGATCGAACACAGCGACAGTGCCAGTGAGTGCGGGAGCAATTTTGCGCCGATTCTCAGCCATGGCGATGCGGCGATTCTCAAGGTTCAGCATTGGCTGCAAAGCACCGGCGCGACGGATGTTTCGCTGACCGCGATGGCCGAGCGTGCAGGGCTGGAGGAGCGCACGTTTCTGCGGCGGTTTCGCGCGGCGAGCGGGTTGAAGCCGACCGAGTATTGTCAGCATCTGCGGGTGGGCAAGGCGCGCGAGATGCTCGAGTTCACCAATGGCACGATCGATCACATTGCGTGGACGGTGGGGTATCAGGATCCGGGAGCGTTTCGGGCGATTTTCAGGAAGATCACCGGGCTGGCGCCGAGTGATTATCGGGCGCGGTTTGGTGTGACCCCAACCCCAAAAGCAACGAATGCCTAATGTGGGAGCAGAGCTTGCTCGCGAAGGCAGTGTGTCAGTCACATATTTGCCACCTGACACAGCGCTTTCGCGAGCAAGCTTTGCTCCTACAAGGGCCATAGATCGTGCAATTTGCCGGGGTTTTGTCGGCGGTCGTGCAGATTGAAACAGGCGTGGTGCCAGCACGATTCCGCCAAGTTTTTGATTAAACGAGAGTTTCCGTAGAGCAGCGGTTGGCCTGATCTCTGCACCCTTCACCGCTACAGTCATCGAACCGAGGGAAGGGGGACGCATGACCCCGATCACCCGCAGGAAAATCGTCGTCGCCCACTCGGTGCGTGCCAGCGCGCCGCAGCACGAAGTGCAAACCAACAAAGCGCTGGCCCGCTGGCTGGCGCAAATTCTCGGGTTCAAATTCGGTGGCAGTTACGACCCGGAAAAACATCGCGGTCGTGACCTCTACTTGCTGCCGACGCAAACCATCGTCGGCGCCACCCACGCTCACGAGCTCGGCATCAAAGGCCCGGAAGATTTGTGGGGCGGATTTGTCGAGCACGACTTCATTTGCACCAAAGCCATCAGCCACGGTTTGCGCAGCCACTTGGCCCATGCGCCTGAGGGCTGGTCGCCGCTGTTTTCCGAACGGGTGCGCAACGTGGTGCTCGACGGCCTCAGCGTATTTTCCCTGGAAGATGCGCGACCCGCCGCCGAGCATTTGCTGTACAGCGGGCCGATTCGTTTGAAGCCGGTTCACGCCTGCGCGGGTCGTGGCCAGGAAGTGATCAAGAGCCTCGACGCCTTCGATGAAATCCTCGCCCGGCCCGATATCGCAAAACAGTTCAGCGAAGGCGTGGTACTGGAACAGGACTTGAGCGACGTCGTCACCCACAGCGTCGGCCAGACGTTCATCGGCGACAAAGTGCTGAGCTACTGCGGCGATCAATACTTGACCAAAGATGCCCACGGCGAAGACGTGTATGGTGGTTCGAACCTGCTGGTGGTGCAGGGCGGCTATGCTGATCTGCTGGCGCTGGATCTGGCGGACGATGTCCGGCTGGCCATCGAACAGGCGCAGATTTTCGACAGCGCTGCCGATGAAGCTTATCCGCGCTTCTACGCCTCGCGGCGCAATTACGACATCGCCCAAGGGTTGGACAGCAACGGCAAAACCCGCAGCGGCGTGCTCGAACAATCCTGGCGCATGGGCGGTGCCAGCAGTGCTGAAGTTGCCGCGCTGCAAAGCTTCGTCAACGACCCGGGGATGCGCGCGATTCGTGTGTCGTCGGTGGAAACCTACATCGATCAGCCGCTGCCGGCAGACGCCATCGAGGTGTATCGCGGCCCGGCGGAAAACAGTGAATTTCTCCTCAAATACGTAACGGTCAAATCTTATGACGGCTAGAAGCGAAAGCATTCAAATCGACATTGATGATGAACAGATGAGCGGGACGTTTCTCAGTCCCAAATCGAAAGTCCCGGGGGTGTTGTTTGTTCACGGATGGGGCGGCAGTCAGGAGCGAGATCTTGAACGGGCCAAAGGTATTGCAGGGCTAGGGTGCGTGTGCCTGACCTTCGACTTGCGCGGGCATACCGGTGGCACCGGGATTCCGCTGACTCGCGTCACCCGTGAAGACAATCTGCGAGATCTGCTCGCGGCGTATGACCGCTTGCTCGCGCATCCTGCGCTCGATACCTCGGCGATTGCCGTGGTCGGCACCAGTTATGGCGGTTATCTGGCTGCAATCCTGACGTCGCTGCGCCCGGTGCGCTGGCTGGCGCTGCGGGTGCCGGCGCTGTATCGCGACGAGCAATGGCACACGCCGAAGCGGGAGCTGGATAAAGCGGATTTGCGTGATTATCGAAGCACACTGGTGCGCGCTGACAGTAACCGTGCGCTGCATGCGTGCTCGCAGTTCACCGGGGATGTGTTGCTGGTGGAATCGGAAACCGATGACTACGTGCCCCACGCGGCGATCATGAGTTACCGCGCGGCGTGTCAGCAGACGCATTCGCTGACGCACCGGATTATTGATGGCGCCGATCACGCGCTGAGCGAGCCGGTTTCGCAGCAGGCGTACACCTCGATATTGGTGGACTGGATTACCGAGATGGTCGTCGGCGAACGGTTGAGCATTATTCAGTCTTGAAGATCAAAAGATCGCAACCTGCGGCAGCTCCTACAGGGAGAATGCATTCCAACTGTAGGAGCTGCCGAAGGCTGCGATCTCTTGATCTTAATGCCTAGGTTTTTTCTCTATCCGCAACGCCTTGGCTTTGGCCTCAACCACCAAATACATCACCACCGTAATCAACAACGGCAACAGAAAATAAATCGCCCGATACGCCAGCAACCCCGCCACCAGACTCCCTCGCGAAGCCTCGTGTTGCAGCAGCGCAACAAACACCGCTTCCAGCACGCCAAGCCCCGCCGGAATATGCGTGATCACCCCGGCAATCGCGCTGATCAACAACACGCCCAGCACCAACGGATAATCCAATTTGCTCGGCAATAATGTGAAAATCACCGCCGCCATCAGCGACCAGTTCAACGCGCCCAACAGCAGCTGCAACACCGCCATGCGCAGCGACGGCAGGTTGATTTCCACGCCACGAATCGACCACTCGCGGCGCTTGGAAAACTGACACGCCGCGAGGTAACCGGCGCTGACCAGCAGCAACAAAATCCCGATGCCCTGCAACGCGCCGCTGCTGACTTTCCACCCCGGCGGCATAGTCACCAGACCGCTGCTGAATACCGCACCGGCAATGGTCATGTAGCCAAACCAGTTAGTCGCCAGGCTCAGCCCGAGAATCTTGGCGATGTTGCCTTTACTCACGCCCAACCGTGAATACAGCCGATAACGCATGGCGATGCCGCCGACCCACGCGCTCAGGTTCAGATTGAACGCGTAGCTGATAATCCCCACCGGCAGGATCTGTTTCCAGGTCAGATCCTGACGAATGTAAGTGCGGCCGATGAGGTCGAAACTGGCGTACACCAGAAAGCTCAGCAGCGTCAGGCTGGCGGCAATGATCAGCGTGCGCACCTTGAAGTCGGCGAGGGTTTCCAGCACTTCTTTCCATTCGATGCGCGTGGCGAACATCGTCAGCAGCACGATCAGTGCGAGGAAAAACAGCAGCGTCAGCGGACGTTTCCAGCGGCTCCATTTCGAGTGCGTCGCTGGCGCCGCGTGACCGCTCGGGTGCGCTTCGGAATGGCTCATGAGCGGTTACCTCGAAACGGCTTGAGCCGCGGTTTGTGCGCCGGCAACCAACCCGCCATCGCCGGGAAATGCCGCAGAAAGTGGAACACCAGAAAGCCCACGGTCATGTGCCAGATGCGCCCTCGTGGCGACTTGCTGGCGTCCATGGCTTTGCAATGGTTTTGGCTAAGGTCTTCGAGGCGCTCGAACAGATGCTGATTGAACGCGCGATCGCGGATCAGCACATTGGCTTCCAGGTTCAGCGACAGACTCAGCGGATCGAGATTGCTCGAGCCGACGGTGCTCCATTCTTCATCGACCAGCGCGACTTTGCCGTGCAGCGGACGCTGGCAATATTCGTGAATCTGCACGCCAGCCTTGAGCAAATAATCGTAGGTCATGCGCGCCGCGAGTTTCGCCACCAGCATGTCTGGCTGGCCTTGCAGGATCAGCCGCACATCGACACCGCGCCGGGCGGCATTGCGCATTTCACGCAGCAAGCGGTAACCGGGGAAGAAGTAGGCGTTGGCGATCACTACACGGCGTTTGGCGCGGCGCAGCACTTGCAGATAAACGTCTTCGATATCAGTGCTGTGTTGGTCGTTGTCGCGGAACACCAAGCGTACCTGACCGTCATGATCATCGAAGGCCATTTCCGCGCGACGCTGGCGCCGGCGTTGCCACCAGAACCGCGCGCGACCGGGGCGACCACTTTGCAGCAGGGCGAAGTGATGGATATCGGCGACCGCCGGGCCCTGAATTTCCACCGAATAATCCTGCTTGGCTTCAGGGCCGAAATCAGCCAGATGATCGCCGGAAAAATTGATCCCGCCGATGAACGCAACCATGCCGTCGACCACGACGATTTTGCGGTGCAAGCGGCGGAACCAGTTGGTACGAATGCCGAGACGTTTTGGCGCCGGATCGAAAATCTGCAAATGCACGCCGGCCTCACTCAGCGCGGCGAGATAGCCGGTGGTCAACTCGCCACAACCGAAGCCGTCGAGGCTGACGGTGGTGCGCACACCGCGCTTGGCCGCATCAATCAGAATCTCCTGCAACTCGGCGCCGACCTTGTCTTCGAAAACGATGAAGGTCTCGAGAATGATTTCACTCTTCGCCGCGCGCATCGCTTCAAACACACGCGGGAAGTATTCCTCGCCGTTTTCCAGCAATTGCACATGGTTGCCGCCCTGCCAGCGGTACTCGACGTCGACCTGACCGGGCTCGCGCACTGGCGGGGTAATGCTGATGGGTTCCACGGCGGATTTCTCCAGCGGCGCGCTGTTCATAGTTCGATCTCCACCGATAACGGTGCGTGGTCGGAAAGGTGAGACCAGGGCCGGTTGGCAAGGACTTTCGGCTGGCTGGCTTTGAGGTTGCGTACATAAATACGGTCGAGGCGCAGGGTCGGCAGACGTGCGGGGAAACTGCGCGCCGGTTTGCCGTGGTGCTCGGCGAACACTTCACGCAGGCCCGAGGGTTTGAGCAACGCATCGGCGCGCTGGCGCCAGTCATTGAAGTCACCGGCGACGATCACGGGCGCGTCGTCCGGCAGTTCGGCCAAGCGTTCGCCGAGTAGCTTCAACTGGGCGTTGCGATGACTTTCACGCAGCCCCAGATGCACGCAGATCGCATGGATCTCGGCGCCGTCGCCGGGCAGACGCAGCACGCAATGCAGCAGGCCACGGTTCTCATGGCCGCTGATCGACACGTCGAGATTGTCGTGGCGGATGATCTGGAATTTCGACAACAACGCATTGCCGTGATCGCCGTCCGGGTACACCGCGTTGCGCCCATAGGCGAACTGCGGCCAGAGGCTGTCGGCGAGAAATTCGTACTGTGGCATTGTCGGCCAATTGCTGTAGCGCTTGTGATGATGCTCGTGGGTGCCATGGACTTCCTGCAGGAACACCACGTCGGCGGCGACGCTGCGCACCGCTTCGCGCAATTCCGGAAGGATGAAGCGCCGATTCAGTGCGGTAAAACCCTTATGGGTGTTGACCGTCAGCACGGTGAATGTGCGCACGGACGGCGCGACGACCGAGCCTTCGTCAGTGAAACCGACCGGTTCTGAAATACTCATGCCAGCACTCCTTCGCCAGCGGGTTCGCCGGGGGTGGTGGCGAGGTCTTTATCCAGCTCGAAACGATGCAAAAGATCACGGGCGTCGTAGGGCGCGCGGACTTTGATGTCGTTGTCGAAATAGCAGAACACTTCGCGGGATTTGCGTGCGCGTGGCTTCAAGCGCGGGGCGATCAGATGGGCATCTTTCGGTTGCTCGCCGTGGTGCCAGGCGTCGATGCGCTCGGCCCAGCGCTTGAGGGCTGGCGCCGTGTAACCGCTGGCGTAGAGTTCTTCGGCACCGTGCAGGCGCAGGTAAACGAAGTCGCTGGTGAGGTCTTCGCGGTACGGCCATTTATCGGCGGTGTCGGCGATTACCAGCGCGGTGTTATAGCGCTTCAGTAACTGCACAAATTCGGGATCGAGGAAGCTGTCGTTGCGGATTTCCACGGCATGGCGCAGCGGCTTTTTGCGCCAGGCTTTCATGCTCGCGTGACCGTGCAGGTGGGAATCGTGTTGGTGGGCGAGGGCGGCGGCCGCTTCGGTGTCGTGGGGCAATAGCGCGAGGAAATGTTCGAAACGCTCGGGCTCGAATTTGAAGTTCGGCGGGAACTGCCAAAGAATCGGCCCGAGTTTTTCCTTGAGCTCCAGAATTCCCGAGGCGAAGAAATTCGCCAGCGGTTTTTCGATATCGCGCAAACGGCGGATATGGGTGATGAAGCGCGGGGCTTTGACGCTGAAGACGAAGTCGTCGGGTGTTTCGGCGTACCACTGCGCATAGCGTTCGGGCCGTTGCAGGGCGTAGAACGATCCGTTGATTTCGATGCTGTTGACCGCCCTCGACGCGAATTGCAGTTCGCGCTTTTGCGCCAGTCCCTTGGGGTAGAAATCCCCGCGCCACGGTTCGTAGCGCCAGCCAGAAATACCGATGTGAATCGTCGCCATGCCACCCTCCCGTTGAAAGCCCTCGTGTTGCCGCTGTCTTTTGATGACTGCGGGCGGATCGGGAAAGTTTCGGCGGTATTACGGACGGTCACATCTATGGCGAAGATCAAAAGCGCTCCCCCTCACCCCAACCCTCTCCCCCAAGGGGGCGAGGGGGAAGGGAGCAGATCTGCGTGGTTTTGAAGGCCTGAGTTCGACTGTAGACCTTCAGGTCGATGCATCAAGACCAGTCAACTCGGTCAGTTCCCTCTCCCTCTGGGAGAGGGCTAGGGTGAGGGGGCTCTTGAACTTGCCGCGCAAAACTTGATCAGTTCCTTACAGGTTCAGCCACGGGAGATCGGAGTTTTGGTCAAGTTCAGGATCGCCATTCTGCTGGGAGCATTGCTGTTTCTCGGTGCCAGTGAAATCGACGCCGCCGCGCTGCCGGGTGTTCCGGCCGCTGCCGAAGAACCGGCCAAACCCGAGCCGCTGGTGCAGGGCGGTCTGCTCGGTGCGATCAGTTCGAGCATCGACGACGTGCAGGACAAACTCGACATCAACGAGCATCTGGTCGACGCCTGGCGCCTGCGCGCCGACCGTGCGGCCGATGAAGTCGACAAACTGGTCAACCAGCCGTCGAACCGCTCAGGCTGGAGTGTCGCCGGAGATTTCCTCACGCTGTCCGGCACCTGGCTCGGCAGTTTTGCGCTGCTCACCGTTCTCGGCAGTTTGTTGGCCAACCGTATGCGTGGAGGCCGCTGGTTACGCACCCGCCAGCGCAGTCAGGATCTGATCGGCTACTTGCTGCCGTACACGCTTCCAGCGCTGATCTGCCTGCCGTTAACCCTGTATGTCAGTCATTTTCTGCAAGCTTCGGTGGGGCGCGCGCTGGCGCTGTGTCTGGCTTATGCCACCAGCAGCGGCATCTTTTCCACCTCAATGCTGTTATGCGTGGTGGTGATGTTCAACGTCGGGCACAAACGTCCCGCCGCACGCATCATCCGCAATTATTGCCCGCGTCCGTTGTTCCTGATCGGCTTCCTCGCCGCCCTCAGCGATGCGCTGACCAGCCCGCAAATCGCCCGGCAACTGGGCGGCAATATCACCAGCAGCGTCGCCGTGTTTACCGGCCTGATCGCCTCGGTGATTTTCGGACTGTTGGTGATTCGCTTGCGTCGCCCAGTGGCGCATCTGATCCGCAACCGTTCGCTGGCCCAACGTTTGAAACAGCCCTCCTTGCAGGAGTCACTGCGGATTTTTTCCGGGCTGTGGTATTGGCCGATTGTGTTGATGGTGCTGGTCTCGGCGGTCAACCTCATCGGCATCGGCGAGGACAATCAAAAAGCCCTGCGCTGCGCGTTGTTCACTACGGTGCTGCTGATCGGCACGGTATTTCTCAGCACGATTCTGCAGCACTTGTTCAAGTCACGAAAAGCCGAAGCGATCCAGCGCAGCAGCGCCTACAAGGAACGCTTCCTGAGCCTGTTGCACGCCTTGCTGCGGATCGTGATCGCCATCGCCTTCATCGATATTCTCGGACGGATCTGGGGCGTGTCGCTGCTCGATTTCGCCCAGAGCAGCACGGTCGGGCGAGCGATCAGTAACGCGTTGAGCAGCATCGGTTTGATCTTCCTGGTGACCTGGCTGTTGTGGGTGGTGCTCGACACGGCGATTCAGGAGGCACTGAAACCGCCGCTCAGCAAACGCGCGGCGCGCCAACCGAGCACACGGGTGAAAACCATCCTGCCGCTGCTGCGCAACGCGATCAAAATCATCCTCGTGGTGATCTGCGCGATCACCACCATGGCCAACCTGGGGATCAACGTTGCGCCGCTGCTGGCGGGTGCCGGTGTGGTCGGTCTGGCCATCGGTTTCGGTTCGCAGCAACTGGTGCAGGACGTGATTACCGGGCTGTTCATCATCATCGAAGACACCCTGTCGATTGGTGATTGGGTGGTGCTTGATTCCGGGCATGCCGGTACGGTCGAAGGGCTGACCATTCGTACCTTGCGGCTGCGTGACGGCAAGGGTTTTGTGCACTCGGTGCCGTTTGGCCAGATCAAGGCGGTGACCAACCAGTCGCGGCAGTTCGCCTATGCGTTTTTCTCGGTGCAGTTCACTTACGACACGGATGTGGACAAGGCCATCGAGCTGATTCGTGAGACCGGCGATTCGATCCGCGAAGACCCGTTCCTCAAGTACAACCTGCAAGGGCCGCTGGATGTATTTGGCGTGGATCGGATGGATTTGAATGGCGTGGTGCTGACGGCGCAATTCAGAACGGTGTCGGGCGGGCAGTATGCGGTGAGCCGGGCGTTTAACCAGCGTTTGAAGAAGCTTGTGGATAACACCGAGACGGTGCATTTCGCGCAGACTTATCCACAGCAGGTTTTGTTGCCGAAGCGGCAGGTGCAGGAGGGTGAGGTGGTTGCGACCGAGGTGCCGCAAGGGTCGCGGACATAGCGCAGGTCTCGTGTGCTAATACTGGCCTTATCGCGAGCAGGCTCACTCCTACAGGGGAACGCATTCCAAAATGTAGGAGTGAGCCTGCTCGCGATGAGGTCAGAACAGTCACCCTCAATGCCGAATCAGCTTGCCGCGCACCTGCTCCATGGCAATCTGATCCAGCTCCAGCCAGAACTGCTGCTTGCCGGCAATCTCCGCCGCCGCCGGCAACCCATCGCGATACACCAACCGATTGCTCACCAACGCTGGCACTTTCACCCCCGGCAGCAACGTCCCGGCCAGGTTCAACGGATCAACCCCACACACCGCCACCAGACTGCCGTCATGCGGCCGCCGCCGTACCTCGCGCAACAGTGGAATGGCTTCGGGCAAGGCAAACTGTTCCCCCGCCAAACCACTGACAAACCGCCCGCCACGAATTTCGCCGCGCGCTTCCAGCCGATGAAACGTGCGCAGCAATTCCCGCCAACTCGGCAGCCAATCCGCCTCACGCTCCAGCAAGCGCCAGAACACCACGCCGTAGCGGCGCAGCAAGGTCATGGCGACATGCTCCAGGGTTTCGCTGTTATCCACAGCCGCCCCGCGCCGCAGCAAAGCCCAGCGCCCGGCATCATCCATGCCGCCAACAAACGCCCCGCGTCCACGCCGACTGCTGCGCTGCTGGCGCTTGCTTGCCGGGGTAATCAGCGCACGCAGGCCGGCGAAGCTGTCGGCGTTCACCAGCCCGGCGCCGACCAGTTCCTGCAAGGCGATTTCCAGTTCGGTGCGCAGCAAATGCGCTTCATGAATCAACTCATCGAAAAACAGCGCACCGTGCTGACTCAGGGCTTCAAACACTTTCTGGGTTTTCGGCGAGAGTTCGCTCACGGGCGTCTGTTCGGCCAGCGCGCTCCATAAGCCAACCTGATTGCGCGGCAGCAAAACGATTGGCGTACTGCGTAAAGCCGTGCCGCTGATTTTTTGCCGGGCACTGAGGCGCGTCCACACCAGTTTGCCGTTGCGGCACAGGTCATCCAGCCAGCTCGGCGAATAGTCTTTCAGGCGCGCCGGGAGAATATCGCTGTCCCACGCCGAGGCCGCCGCGGCGTAGCCTTCGAACTGGCCGATAATCGCCGGCAATACCGCGCTGCCTTGGCCACGAGTCGCGGGGGAAAGGTGCTGCCAGTCGAACAGAAAGCGCATGAAATCCTGCAACGCCACCGGTTCGATTTCCCGGCGCAGACGCTTGACCGTGTAGCGATGAATACGCGCGAGCAGGTGGCGTTCGCACCATTCTTCGATGTTCAGTTTCGGCGTGAATTGACCGCGCAGGACATAACCTTCGCGCTCCAGTTGGGCGAGCGCTTGGTTGACTTGAGTGGTTGGCAGTGCGAGCGGTTCAGCTATGGCGGGTAACGGCAGTGGGCCGAACGCACCGAGGCGCGCGCGGATTACTTCGACCAGCGCCTCATCGAATGCCCAGACCTCATCGAATCCCGGCAACGCCTCCAACTCAGGCTGCAATTTGGCCTGTGGATAAAGCGCTTGCAGGCAGGTCAGGCGTTCGCGAGCCAGCCACAAGGCATGCTGCTGATCGATCTGCAAACGACAGGCGCGACCGCTTTTGGCCAAGCTTTCCACCCATCCACGCCAGCCTTCGTTCGCTCGCACTTCAGCCTCGCTGATGCATGCCAGACTCATCAGCGCCTCATGCATTTCATCCACAGCGTTCGGCGTCGGCCACGCCTCTTCGCGCACAGCCGTAATCGCGTCGGCATCCAGCGCACCGAGATCATCAGTCGATTGCGGATCGCTCCAGCGGCGGTTGATCACCGCTTGGGTACGACGTTCTTCCAGCGGTGCATCGTCGAGGAAGGCGTACGGCCGCGCACTGAGAATTTCCGCCGCGAGCGGTGAGGGCACCGGCAAATCGCGGCTGATCAAACGCACCTCGCCACGTTCCATGCGCCGCAGCAGATTGAGCCAGCCTTCGCTGTCCATGGCCTCGTGCAGGCAGTCGTCGAGGGTTTGCTCGATCAATGGATGCTCGGGAATTTCCCGCTCGCCGGCGAGGTTTTCCAGGCAGGCGATCTGATCGGGAAACACGCTGGCAATCAGGTCTTCGCTTTTCATTCGCTGCAACTGCGGCGCGACTTTGCGCCCGCCGGTAAAACGCGGCAGCGCCAGCGCGACGCCGGCATTCCAGCGCCAGCGCACACCGAACAGCGGCGCATCGAGCACCGCTTGAATAAGGATGTGCTCGGCGCTGTTGCTGTGCAGGTAGCGCCAGATTTCATCCAGTTCAAAACTGTGGCTGGTGGACAGCGATAGGACGATGGCGTCCTCGCTGGCCGCCGCCTGCAATTCGAAATTGAACGTACGGCAGAAACGCTTGCGCAGGGCCAAACCCCAGGCGCGGTTGATGCGGCTGCCGAACGGTGAATGGATGATCAGTTGCGTGCCGCCGGACTCATCGAAAAATCGCTCCATCAGCAAGGTATCTTGCGAGGGCAGGGCGCCGAGGGTTTGCCGAGCGCGGGCGAGGTATTCGACCAGTTGTTCGGCGCTGGCGCGGTTGAGGCCGAGGGTCTGCGTCAGCCAGTCGAGGGCTGGTTGCAGGTCTCCGGGGCTGGCGCCAAGCAACGCGTCGAGTTGCGCTTGCAGGCGCGCCACGGCGAACGACAGTTCATCGCTGCGCCCCGGTGCTTCGCCGAGCCAGAACGGTATGGTCGGTGGCTGGCCGTGGGCATCCTCGACTCGAACCTTGCCGGTTTCCACACGGAGGATGCGGTAGGAGGTATTGCCGAGCTGGAACACATCGCCGGCAATGCTTTCCACGGCGAAGTCTTCGTTGACGCTGCCAATGTTCAAGCCTTGCGGCTCAAGCATCACGCTGTAATCGGCGTTGTCGGGGATGGTGCCGCCGCTGGTCACGGCAGCGAGTTTCGCCCCCCGGCGGCCACGCAAGGTGCGGCTGACGGCGTCGCGGTGCAGGTAGGCGCTGCGAATGCCCTGACGACCGTTGTAACCTTCGGCGAGCATGCTCAGCAGGGCCTGATAGTGTTTTTCGTCGAGGTCGCGATAGGGCGAAGCCTGGCGGAACATCGCCAGCAAGGCATCTTCTGACCATTCCTGACAGCTGACTTCGGCGATGATTTGCTGGGCGAGTACATCCAGCGGCGCGACGGGGATATGCAGCGTATCGAGTTCGCCTCGGCGCACGCAGTCGAGCAGGGCGGCGCATTCAATCAAGTCATCGCGGGTAGTGGCGAACAAGCGGCCCTTGGGCGTGCCGCCGACCTGGTGCCCAGAGCGACCGACCCTTTGCAGAAACCCGGCGATGGAGCGCGGTGAAGCGATCTGACAGACCAGATCGACTTCGCCGATATCGATGCCCAGTTCCAGCGAGGCGGTGGCGATCAACACCTGCAACTCGCCACGCTTGAGGCGTTGTTCAGCGTCGAGACGAAACTCCTTGGCCAGGCTGCCGTGATGCGCCGCCACTGCATGTTTGCCGAGGCGCTCGCTGAGGTGCCGGCTCAGACGTTCGGCCAGACGCCGGGTGTTGACGAAAATGAGCGTGGTGCGGTGTTCGCGGGCCAGTTCGGCGAGGCGGTCGTAGACCAATTCCCAGACATCATTGGCCATTACGGCTGAAAGCGGCACGGGCGGCACCTCGATGCCGAGATCCCGCGGGCGGGCGTGACCGATGTCGATGATTTCGCAGGGCCGGTCATGGCCGACGAGGAACTGCGCTACGGCTTCGACCGGTTTTTGCGTGGCGGAGAGTCCGATGCGGGTCAGCGGTTCGGCGCACAAGGCTTGCAGGCGCTCAAGGCTCAGGGACAAGTGGCTGCCGCGTTTGCCGGCGGCCATCGCATGGATTTCGTCGATGATCACCGTGCGCGTGGTGCCGAGCATTTTTCGCCCGGATTCAGAGCCGAGCAGGACGTAGAGCGATTCCGGCGTGGTCACCAGAATGTGCGGCGCGGTTTTGCGCATGGCGGCGCGGTCTTTTTGCGGGGTGTCGCCGGTGCGCACGGCGGTGGTGATGTGGACTTCCGGCAGGTTCATCTGCCGCAGCTGTTCGGTGATCCCGGCCAGGGGATTTTGCAGGTTGATGCGGATGTCGTTCGACAGGGCTTTGAGCGGCGAGACGTAAACCACCAGGGTTTCGTCGGGCAGGCCGTCGGGGTTTTCCAGTCCACGGTGGACGAGGTCGTCGAGTACGGCAAGGAACGCGGTGAGGGTTTTGCCCGAGCCGGTGGGCGCGGCAATCAGCGTCGAGCGGCGCTGGCGGATCAACGGCCATGCGCGGGCCTGGGCGGCGGTGACCGTCGGGAAGGTCTTGCGGAACCAGGCGCTGACGGCGGGGTGAAAGCCTGCCAGAGCGCTGTCGGCGGGGAGGAGCAGATTCATGGGATAAGTTATGCGGTCGCAGGGGGGAAGATGCAAGTACCGTTCGGGCCTCATCGCGAGCAGGCTCACTCCTACATATTGGAATGCGTTCCCCTGTAGGAGTGAGCCTGCTCGCGATGGCGCCAGTCGAGGCACTACAAATATCCGGGATGTACACTTTACGGATGACGGTTGCGCACTAAACCCGCAAAATGCAACGATTCCGGCAATTATCGGCGACGCTTCCACAAGATCCGTCGCTCAAGCCATCGTTCCAATCAGACTGGGCCTGCTGACTCTATGCGAATGCGCCTTATGTTACTGGGCGGCGGAAATGCCCTTGGGCAGGCGCTGATTCGCCTCGGTGCGGAGGAAGACATCGGTTTCCTCGCCCCCCGCCCGCCCGAAAACGGCTGGGATGCCGCGAGCCTGACCCAATTGCTCGACGACACCCGTCCCGATGCGTTGATCAACCTCGCCTACTATTTCGACTGGTTCCAGGCCGAAACGGTCAGCGAAAGCCGTATGGCCGGGCAGGAACGCGCGATCGAGCGTCTGGCCGAATTGTGCCAGCACCACAACATCGTCCTCGTGCAGCCCTCCAGTTATCGGGTGTTCGACGGCTCGCGCGCCACCGCTTACAGCGAAAAAGATGAACCAGTGCCGCTGGGCCTGCGCGGTCAGGCGCTGTGGCGTATCGAACAGAGCGTTCGCGCGACTTGCCCGCAGCATGTGTTGCTGCGTTTCGGCTGGCTGCTCGATGACAGCGCCGACGGCACCCTCGGGCGTTTCCTCGCCCGCGCCGAGCAACCGGAAGAATTGCTGCTGGCCGATGATCGCCGTGGCAATCCGACCCCGGTCGACGACGCTGCGCGGGTGATCATCTCGGTGCTCAAGCAACTCGATTGCGCGGCGCCGCTGTGGGGCACTTATCATTACGCCGGCCACGAGGCGACCACGCCGCTGGCGCTGGGTCAGGCGATTCTGACCGAAGCGCGCAGCCTGCACGCCCTGGCCATCGAAGCGCCGACCGCTCAGGCTCACGCCGCGCGCCCGGACGCTGCCGAAGAACCGCAACACGCGGTGCTGGCCTGCAAGAAAATTCTGCACACTTTCGGGATCAAGCCGCGCGCCTGGCGTGCCGCGCTCCCGGCTTTACTGGATAGGTTTTATCGTCATGGCTGAAGGCCCTGTTTTAATCACCGGCGGCGCCGGTTTCATCGGCTCACACCTGACTGACGCGTTGCTCGCCAAGGGCCATTCGGTGCGGATTCTCGATGACCTGTCGACCGGTAAACGCGCCAACCTGCCGCTGGACAATCCCAAGGTTGAACTGGTTGTTGGCGATGTTGCCGATGCGGCGCTGGTCGCTCAGGCGATGCAGGGTTGCAGCGCCGTGGCGCACCTGGCGGCTGTGGCCTCGGTGCAGGCTTCGGTGGATGATCCGGTGAAGACGCATCAGAGCAATTTCATCGGCACGCTGAATGTCTGCGAAGCCATGCGTCAGGCCGGGGTCAAGCGTGTGCTGTTCGCCTCCAGCGCGGCGGTGTATGGCAACAATGGTGAGGGTGAGTCGATTGATGAAGACACGCCGAAAGCACCGCTGACACCGTATGCCTCGGACAAATTGGCCGGTGAGCATTACTTCGATTTCTATCGCCGCCAGCACGGTCTGGAACCGGCGATTTTCCGCTTCTTCAACATTTTCGGCCCACGCCAGGATCCGTCCTCGCCGTACTCCGGGGTGATCAGCATCTTCAGCGAACGCGCGCAGAAAGGGTTGCCGATCACCGTGTTTGGTGATGGCGAGCAGACGCGGGATTTCCTCTATGTCGAGGATCTGGTCGACGTGCTGGTGCAGGCGATTGAAAAGCCTGAAGTGGAAGCCGGCGCGGTGAATGTTGGCTGGAATCAGTCGATGAACCTCAAGCAAATGCTCGCGGCGTTGCAGACGGTGGTGGGGGAATTGCCGCCGATCAGCTACGGGCCGGCGCGGTCGGGGGATATTCGGCATTCGCGGGCGAATAATCAGCGCTTGCTGGCGCGGTTTAAGCTGCCGGAGCAGACGCCAATGAGCGTGGGGTTGGCGCGGTTGTTGGGGCGTTCCTGAGAAGAGCCCCTCACCCTAGCCCTCTCCCGGAGGGAGAGGGGACTGATTGCGGTGGATGTTCGATTTACGCCGACGTGAAATACCGAGTCGAACTCAGGTTTTGAACAGCACACAAATCTGCTCTCTCTTCCTTCTTCCTGAAGGACTGATCGCGGTAGATGGTCGATTTACGCCGACGTGAAATACCGGGTCGAGCTCAGGTTTTGAAAAGCATGAAGATCGGCTCCCTTTCCCCCTCTCCCTGAGGGAGAGGGCTGGGGTGAGGGGGTTGGATTTCAGCCACCCAACAATTCCATCAGACATGAAAAAGGCGCCCTTCAACAGGCGCCTTTTTCACGGCCGGAATGTACCGCTATCCCTTGTGGCGAGGGGATTTATCCCCCGATCAACTAACTGGCAGTCGCCTTCAGATTCAAGTCTGCCCACCACCAAGCCTCATCCACCACCACGCGAATGTTCTTTAGAACTTGTAACCCAACCCCACCATGTACACAAACGGATCGACATCCACATTCACCCGTGCCCGAGTGCCCGGCGCCACTGCGTTGTTCTCCACTGTCGCGCGAGTATCGATGTCGATATAACGCACTTGGGCGTTGATCATCACCTTGTCAGTCAGCATGTAATCGGCACCGACCTGCCACGCCAGCCCCCACGAGTTTTTCGCCTTGAAGTTGCTGAAGCCTGCAGTCTGCGCTTCGCTGCCGACGTGTTCGTCATAGATCCAGGTGTAGTTGATGCCGCCGCCCACATACGGTTGGAAGGCCGACTTCGAATCCAGCGGGTAGTAGACGACGCTGAGGGTCGGCGGCAGGTGTTTCAGGGTGCCGAGTTTGCCGTTGGCTGCTGGCAGGGCCGTGTTTTTGAGCTTCACGTCATGTTCGAACGGCGAGGCCGCCAGCAACTCGATACCGATGTTGTTGGTGATCATGTAAGCGAAGTTGAGACCCAATTGGGTGTCGCTGCTCATGGTCGCCTTGCCGCCCAGATTGGCGCCGCTCAGCGGACCCTGATCGACCTTGACGCTGGAGCTGTCGGCCTTCGGGTTGACGGTGATTGCACCGGCGCGAACGATGATGTCACCGGCATCGTGGGCGTGGGCGAGCGGGGCTGCGAGCGCGAGGGCAAACAACGAAGCGCTGAGCAAGGACTTGTTCATGGGGGCTCCAGAGGACGTTAAAAATTTCTGATGCCCTATGGTACGAAGCCAATTGATACGGTCTTTTGACGCAGCTCAATGAAACAGTGAAGTCGCCGGTTTTTATGGAACCTCTGAAGGCCTCTTCGCGGGCAAGCCTTGCTCCTACAGAGGGTGAATACCGTAGGAGCAAAGCTTGCTCGCGAAGGCGTCTATATATTCAACACAAAACTACCGGGGTTTACTCCGGCAGCTCATATACATAAATCTTGTCCGCCTCCATCTGATACCCGGCATCCGCCAGCTCGCTGCTCGACGCCTTGACCTGCAACGGCCCCTCGATCCAGTAAGGCTGATACAGCTCATCCAGCTTCACGCCCAACTCGCTTTTCACATGCACGATCTGGTTCGACGGCGGTGGCGGCACGTGGATGCAGGCGCCGAAATACGGCACCAGCAGGAAGTCCGTGGTGCGCCCCTCTTCATTGACCTCGAGCGGCACGATGTAGCCCGGCAAACGAATGTTCTGACCGTCGAGCGACTGCACCACCGGCGCATTCGGCAGATCCTGCTTCGCCGCTGGCGCCGACTCCGCCGACAGCGCATCGCTCATTTTCGACATGTCGTGCAGCGGGGTCATGTTCGGCACTTCCGGCGCGGCGTCCGGCGGGATCATTTCCGACCATGTCAGGTCTTTCGGCGCTGCGGCCCACACGGGCAGGGCAACCAGCAACAGCAGCGCAAGTACGGCGCGGGGCATGGTGAACATCCTCATAAACGGATCGACAGGCCATCGGCCAACGATTGGCGATAAGCGCGCCAGGCCGGCACGCTGCCCATCAGCAGCGCGGCCGCCAGAATGCCACCGAGCAGCGTCCATTCATACTCGCTCGGCCACGCCAGCGGTAGAAACAAACCGTAGTTGGCCTGCACATAACCCTGCGCAGCGGCGATGCCGATGTACAGCAACGCAACGCCGGCGATCACCCCGGTCAGCGCCAAAGCGAATGCTTCCAGCACCAACAGACTCGCGATGTGCCACGGCCGCGCACCGACCGAACGCAGAATCGCCATCTCCCGGCGACGCTCGTTGAGGCTGGTGAGAATCGCCGTGAGCATGCCGATCAAACCGGTCAGCACGACGAACAGCGAAACCACGAACAGCGCTTTTTCAGCGGTGCTCATCAGGCTCCACAACTCCTGCAACGCCACGCCCGGCAGTATCGCCAGCATCGGCTCGCCACGGAATTCGTTGATCTCGCGTTGCAGCGCAAAAGTGGAAATTTTGCTGTTGAGACCGAGCATGAACGCGGTGATCGCTTGCGGCGTCAAATCCATGTTGCGCGCCTGATCCGCCGTGATCCGGCCATTGCCACGCGCCGGCACGCCGTTGTGCCAGTCGATGTGAATCGCCTCCATGCCACCGAGGCTGATGTGCAACGTGCGATCGACCGGGGTGCCGGTGCGCTTGAGAATGCCGACCACGGTGAACGGTTTGTCGTCGTGTTTGACCAGACTGATCGCCGCCACACCGTGGGCCAGCACCAGTTGGTCGCCGAGTTTGTAATGCAACGCGTCGGCGACTTCAGCACCGAGCACCACTTCAAACGGATCGGTGGCAAACGCACGACCGTCGGCCAACTCCAGATGCTGCTTGCGACCGTACTGGTAGTGCTCGAAATACGCTTCAGTGGTGCCCATCACGCGATAGCCGCGATGGGAATCGCCGAGGGACATCGGGATCGCCCACTTCACTTTCGGGTTGTTGGCGAAGTGTTCGAAGCTGTCCCAGCGAATGTTGTTGGTGGCGTTGCCGATGCGGAACACCGAGTACAGCAATAGATTCACCGAACCGGAGCGCGCGCCGACAATCAGGTCGGTGCCGCTGATGGTGCTGGCGAAACTGGCTTTGGCTTCGGTGCGCACCCGTTCAACGGCGAGCAGCAGACAGACCGACAGGGCGATGGCGAAAGCCGTGAGCAAAGCGGTGAAGCGGCGGTTGGCCAGGCTGGCCATGGCCAGACGAAACAAATACATCTCAGACCTCGGCAGACGTGGCGGCACGATTGAGTTCGGCCAGGGACAGATGACGGTCGAACAACGGCGCCAGGCTCTGATCGTGGCTGACGAACAGCAGACTCGATCCGGCTTCGCGGCACTCGGCGAACAACAGGCGAATGAAGTTTTCCCGGGCGTCGTAATCCAGCGCCGAGGTTGGCTCGTCAGCGATTACCAGCTCAGGCTGGCCGATCAATGCGCGTGCGGCGGCCACGCGTTGTTGCTGACCGATCGACAGCGAATCGGCGCGGCGGCTGAGAATGCTTTCATCCTTCAGACCCAAGTGGGCGAGTAAGGTAGCGGCGGCTTGATCGACGCTGCCGTGACGCTGTTTCGCCCGTTGCGCACGCAGTTTGGAGAAGTGGCATGGCAGCTCAACGTTCTCGCGCACCGAGAGAAACGGCAGCAAGTTGAACTGCTGAAAAATGTAGCCTGTGTGATCGACGCGGAAGGTGTCGCGGGCGCCGGCGGAGAGTTCGGTCAGTTCCTGGCCGAGCAAACGAATGCTGCCGCGATCCGGTTTCTGCACACCGCCGAGCAGGCCGAGCAGGGTGGTTTTGCCGCTGCCGCTCGGGCCTTTGAGAAACAGAGTTTCGCCCGGTTCCAGACGAAACGCCGGGATGTCCAGCAACGGCGGGTGACCGGGCCAACTGAAGCCCAGGTCAGACAGTTCGATGAGTGCTTGGGTCATGGCACCAATTTCATGAGTTTTCATAGCCCTGTAGGAGCTGCCGAAGGCTGCGATCTTTTGATCCTGATCTTCTTAAAGCAAGATCAAAAGATCGCAGCCTTCGGCAGTTCCTACAGGGGGATTTTCGGTGTGATCAGAATTTCAGGGAGGCAGCCTTGGCCGTCACTTCAGCACCTTGCTGGCCGCTCGCGCTGATCAGTTGTACCTGAATTTTCTGGGTCGCCGGGAAGGTATTGAAGATGTTCGCCAGATCCAGTGTCTTCAACGCGCCGGGCGTTGCGCACTTGATCTGGTAGTGCGCGTGGATTTCGCTGTGGTCGTGGTGATGTTCGTGACCGTCCTTGTCCGCTTCATCTTCGTCATGATCGTCGGCATCCGGTTTGTCGCCAAACAACGGGCTCTCGAGTTCTTGGCCGACGACCTTGCAACCGGCAGCGGCGGGCAGACTGAACAGCGCCAATGGTTTTTCCAGCTGCGCACGGGCGGCGGCGACTTTGGCTTTATCGGCATCCGTGGTCGCGAGGTGTTCGAAACCCACGAGGTTCATCGCCGGGCTTTCCAGCTCCAGCTCCAGCATCTGACCGTCGAGCGCGGCGTTCAGGCGACCGACACCGTGCTCATGTGCGCCGAGGCTGCCGTGTTCATGATCGTGGTCGTGCTCATCGGCAGCATGGGCGACGGACAGCGGCAACAGGGCAAACGGCAAAGCGAGCAGCAGACGGCGCATGGCGAACTCCGGGAGTAAAGTGAAGAGTTTGTTATGTAATCTTATAACGAAAGTCCGCAGAGTTTGCCCGTGCGCTTGGCGTTGCACAAGTCCCGTGGGAGCATGCAGGTCAGAAAAGTGCAGGAGCGAACTCAATGTTGCGGATACGCGGAACCGTCGGTGACCTGCCGGTGGATTTGACGGTGGAACTGGATGACAGCGACTGGGCACGGCTCGGCTCGGCCCTGAATGGGCAAGCGCAGACGGCGCAGCCTGAAGTGGCCACGTCGGCGCCAGCGGCGAAAACGCTGAATCAGGATGATGCGTTGTGGCAGGTGGCGCGGGATCTGTTGCGCAAGGCCGGGCAACTCAGCGGGCCGGATCTGCTCGATCAGCTTGAAGGGCTGACCGGTAGCGCGGTGGCGGGCAAGCGCTTGCTGGTGCGTCTGCGTCACAGTTCGGACGTGAAAGTGGTGAGTGGCGGGGATACGCCGCTTTACAGCTGGATCGAATAAATAATTGTAGGAGCATGGCTTGCCAGCGAAGGCGTTTTTGAAATCGCTTTCGCTGGCAAGCCATGCTCCTACAAGGGCGCTTAATAAAGCGCAGCAAACATCTTGCGGCGGTAAACGCTGACCAGCGGATGATCGTTGCCCAGCAACTCAAACACCTGCAGCAACGTCTTGTGCGGCAAGCCCTCGGCATAATTGCGATTGCGGATAAACAGCTTGAGCATCGCCTCCAGCGCGGCTTCGTACTGTTGACGCGCCAGTTGCTGGATCGCCAGTTGATACACCGCCTCATCGTCCTGCGGATCTTTCGCCAAACGGGCTTTCAAGTCAGCCGCATCCGGCAGATCACGCGCCAGACCAAGGAATTTGATTTGTGCCTTGGCCCCGGCCAGCGCGGCTTTGTGCTCGTCGCTTTTGACCGCATCCAGCACGGTCTGCGCTTCGCCCAGCTCACCGCGTTCAGTCAGGCAGCGCGCATAGAGAATCAGCGCTTTGGCGTTGGTGTTGTCTTCATTGAGCATCACCACCAGCGCCGCTTCGGCATCGGCATAACGGCCGTCATCGAACAACGCTTGAGCCTGTTCGAATGGATCGGCTTCGGCCGGCGGCGGCATCTGCACATGCGGCTCAAGCAGGGCACGCACGGCGGATTCCGGTTGCGCACCGGCAAAACCGTCGACCGGTTGACCGTCCTTGAACAGCACCACGGTCGGCAGGCTGCGAATGCCGAAACGGGCGACGATGTCCTGCTCGATGTCGCAGTTGACCTTGGCCAGCAGCAACTCGCCCTGATAGCTCTCGGCAATGGTTTGCAGCATCGGCATCAGCGCCTTGCACGGCGCACACCATTCGGCCCAGAAATCCACCAGCACCGGTTTGCTGAAAGAAGCCTCGATCACCGACTGGTCGAAATCGGCCGTCGTGGCGTCGAAGATGTACGGCGTTTGCTCACTCATGGGGGATCTCGTCAAAGCGTTAATGAACGCACTATAAGCGGTGGCGCAAAAGATCGCAGCCTTCGGCAGCTCCTACACGCGGATACGCATTGCACCTGTAGGAGCTGCCGAAGGCTGCGATCTTTTAACGATCTCAATCACGCCGCGCGTGGTACAGGCTGACATGCCGAAATTCCTCAGGCTCCGCGAGATCCGGCAACGTCATCGCCTCAAGCATTTCAATGCGCTGATACAACGGATGGCGAAAATCCCGCACCCGCGAATCCGCCACCAACGCCTCACGGCCACGGCTCAAAAACGCATCCAGCAGCGGCAGGTTCGCCCGGTCATACAACACGTCCGCCACCAGAATCAGATCAAAGCGGTCGGCCTCGGCAAAGAAATCCGTCGAATAACCCATCTCGACATCATTCAACGCGGCGTTCGCCCGGCAGGCGGAAATCGCCAGTGGATCGAGATCGCACGCCACCACCTCCAGTGCCCCGGCCTTCACCGCCGCAATCCCGGCAATCCCGGAACCAGCGCCGAAATCCAGCACGCGTTTACCGCGCACCCACTCGGGAAACTCCGCCAGATAACGCGCCACCGCCAGACCGCTGGCCCAGCAGAATCCCCAGTAGGGCGGCTCATGCAGAATTCGCTGGATTTCTTCCTGGCTGAATTGGCGATCCATGTTGTCGCCATCGATCAGCCATAGCTGTAAATCAGTGTCGGACAACGCGCAGACCTTGAGTCTGGCGTCGCCGAGCAATTCACCTAACGCTAGTTGCAGGTCGAGCGGTGCCGTCATGGTGCTTTGACAAATTGCAGTTGGCCCAACGCCTGAGTGGTCGGCTGGCTGATGGTTTGCGAAGGCAAATGCAGGATCAACTGGCCGGACTGGCTGGCGCGGCCACGCAGCTCAACCCGCGCACCGGCCGGGAACGCGTCCGGGTTGAAGCGCAGGCGGAACGGCAGGATCTGGTTGTTGCCGATCAGGCTGGAACTGGCGAGCAATTGTTGCGGGCGATCCTTCTCGTCGATCACCAGCAACGCCAGTTCGACTTCGGCGCCGGCCGGCACGCCTTGCAGGGTGCCACTCAGTTCACGCTGATAGGCCGGCAGCGGGCCGAGCTCGGCAGCCTCTTTGGCTTTTTTCTGCGCCTGTTGTGGCGCCGGCCCCGGAGTCGGCGGCTGCGGCTTTGGAGCATCGCTGCCACAGGCCACCAGCAGGCTGAAAAGACTGAGCAAAACGAGCGGACGTAACGGCATTGGAGGCTCCGGCAAAATGAAATCCATGGATCAAACGATCATGCCGTTCTGTATACCGCAAACCCTATGGCTTGTCTTGCCACCGGGATGCGCTACCATGGCCCTCCCTTTTTTTGTTGCCAGCCACCATGCACTGTCCCTTCTGCGGTGCCAACGACACCAAGGTCATCGACTCGCGTCTGGTCGCCGAGGGCGAACAGGTGCGCCGCCGGCGTGAATGCCTGGCCTGCGGCGAGCGTTTCACGACGTTCGAGACGGCCGAACTGGTGTTGCCGCGCCTGATCAAAACTGACGGCAGCCGCCAACCGTTCGACGAAGAAAAACTCCGCGCCGGCATGCAACGCGCCCTGGAGAAACGTCCGGTGAGCGTCGAGCGCCTCGAATCCTCTCTGGTTCACATCAAGCACAAACTGCGCGCCACCGGCGAGCGCGAGGTCAAATCCCTCGTGGTCGGCGAACTGGTCATGGCCGAATTGCAGAAGCTTGATGAAGTCGCCTACATCCGCTTCGCTTCGGTGTACAAGCGCTTCCAGGATCTCAATGAATTCCGCGAAGAAATCGACCGCCTCGCCCGCGAACCGGTGAAAGAATGACCACCGTCGCCGAGCAGGCCATCCTCGACGCCCACTTTATGGCGCGTGCGCTGGAACTGGCGCGTAAAGGTCACTACACCACCCACCCCAATCCTCGGGTCGGCTGTGTGGTGGTGCGCGACGGGCAGATTGTCGGCGAAGGCTGGCACGAACGCGCCGGCGAACCGCATGCCGAAGTCCACGCCCTGCGCGCCGCCGGTGAACTGGCCCGTGGCGCCACTGCTTATGTGACCTTGGAACCGTGCAGCCACCATGGCCGTACGCCGCCGTGTGCCGATGCGCTGGTGAATGCCGGGGTTGCTCGGGTTGTTGCGGCAATGCGTGACCCGAATCCGCAAGTTGCCGGACGTGGTTTGCAGCGTCTGGCCGATGCCGGCATCGCCGCCGCAAGCGGTGTGCTCGAAGCCGAGGCGCGCAAGCTCAACCAGGGTTTCCTGAAACGCATGGAACACGGCTTGCCGTTCGTGCGGGTCAAGTTGGCCATGAGCCTCGACGGTCGCACGGCGATGGAAAACGGCGAGAGCCAATGGATCACCGGCCCGGCCGCGCGTTCGGCGGTGCAGCGTTTGCGCGCTCAGGCCGCCGTGGTGCTGACCGGCGCCGACACCGTGCTGGCCGATGGCGCGCGTTTGACCGTGCGCGCCGACGAGTTGGGGCTGGATGGTGAGCAAACCGCGTTGGCCATGAGCCGTCCGCCGTTGCGCGTGCTGATCGACGGGCGCCTGCGCGTGCCACTCGATGCACCGTTCTTCAAGGCCGGCCCGGCGTTGGTCGCCACTTGCATGGCGGTCGAAGAGCAATACGCCAATGGCCCGGAATGCCTGATCGTGCCGGGTGATGACGGTCAGGTCGATCTGCATCAATTGCTGATCGAACTGGCCAATCGCGGCGTCAACGAAGTGCTGGTCGAGGCTGGCCCACGTTTGGCCGGCGCCTTCGCTCAGCTCGGCCTGGTGGATGAATTCGTGATCTTCATCGCCGGCAAGTTTCTTGGCTCCACGGCGCGTCCATTGCTCGACTGGCCGCTGGCCCATATGAAGGATGCCCCGGAGCTGAAAATCAGTGAAATTCGTGCGGTGGGCGATGACTGGCGAGTCACTGCCATCCCTGCGCCATCGGCGAGCGTATAATTCCCGGCCATCGCGTTAGCGCTGGCTTAGTTCTCAAGGAGAACCCCATGTTTACCGGCATCATCGAATCCATCGGCAGTATCCGCGCACTGACCCCAAAGGGCGGTGATGTGCGGGTACACGTCGCAACCGGCAAGCTCGACCTGAGCGACGTCAAACTCGGCGACAGCATCGCGGTCAACGGCGTGTGCCTGACTGCGGTCGAGCTGCCGGGCGACGGCTTTGCCGCCGACGTCAGCCGTGAAACCCTCGACTGCACCGCCATGAATGACCTGAAAAGCGGCAGCCCGGTCAATCTGGAAAAAGCCCTGACCCCGACCACCCGTCTCGGCGGGCATCTGGTCAGCGGCCACGTCGACGGTGTCGGCGAAATCGTCTCGCGCTCCGACAATGCCCGCGCCGTGGAATTTCGCATCCGCGCGCCGAAAGAACTGGCCAAGTACATCGCCCACAAAGGCTCGATCACTGTCGATGGCACCAGCCTCACCGTGAACGAAGTCGATGGCGCCGAGTTCATGCTGACGATCATTCCGCACACCCTGAGCGAAACCATCATGGCGTCGTACAAGCCGGGTCGCCGGGTGAACCTGGAAGTCGATTTGCTGGCGCGTTATCTGGAGCGTCTGCTGCTCGGTGACAAGGCGGCAGAGCCGAGCGCTGGTGGCATTACTGAAAGCTTTCTGGCCGCCAACGGCTATCTCAAATCCTGAAGCTCTAAATTTCGAAAGAAGGGGGGTGCCTTGTGGCGCTCAATAGCATCGAAGAACTGGTTGAAGACATCCGCCAAGGCAAGATGGTCATCCTCATGGATGACGAAGACCGCGAGAATGAAGGCGACCTGATCATGGCCGCCGAATGCTGCCAGGCCGAGCACATCAACTTCATGGCCAAGCACGCCCGTGGCCTGATCTGCATGCCGATGAGCCGCGAGCGCTGCGAACTGTTGAAGCTGCCGCTGATGGCACCGCGCAACGGTTCCGGTTTCGGCACCAAGTTCACCGTTTCGATCGAAGCGGCCGAAGGCGTCACCACCGGCATCTCCGCTGCTGACCGTGCGCGCACCGTGCAAGCGGCGGCGGCCAAAGATGCCAAGGCTGAAGACATCGTCAGCCCGGGCCACATCTTCCCGCTGATGGCTCAGGCTGGCGGCACCCTCGCTCGCGCTGGCCACACCGAAGCCGCCTGCGACCTCGCGCGCATGGCCGGTTTCGAGCCGAGCGGGGTGATCTGCGAAGTGATGAACGACGACGGCACCATGTCCCGTCGCGCTGAACTTGAAGCTTTTGCTGCCGAACACAACATCAAGATCGGCACCATCGCCGACCTGATTCACTACCGGATGATCCACGAACGTACCGTTCAGCGGATTGCCGAGCAGCCACTCGACAGCGAACTGGGCCAATTCAACCTGGTGACCTATCGTGATTCGGTGGAAGGCGACGTGCACATGGCACTGACCTTGGGCACTGTTTGCGCCGAAGAGCCAACGCTGGTTCGCGTGCACAACATGGACCCGCTGCGCGACCTGCTGATGGTCAAGCAACCGGGCCGCTGGAGCCTGCGCGCCGCGATGGCTGCGGTTGCCGAGGCTGGCAGCGGTGTTGTTCTGTTGCTCGGTCACCCGCTCGATGGCGACGTGTTGCTGGCGCATATCCGTGAAACCGGTGATCAGCCAGCGCCGAAAAAACCGACCACCTACAGCATTGTCGGTGCCGGTTCGCAGATCCTGCGTGACCTTGGTGTACGCAAAATGCGCCTGATGTCTGCGCCAATGAAATTTAATGCGATATCCGGTTTCGATCTGGAAGTTGTAGAATACGTGCCCTCCGAATAATGACCGGTCGTTTCCGGCATTGTTGACATGGATTCTTGTGGTGAGGGGATTCATCCCCGACGGGCTGCACAGCGGCCCCTGTTTTTGGGACTGCTGCGCAGCCCAACGGGGATAAATCCCCTCGCCACAAGGGTGCTATCCAGTCAGCAATGCGGTTTTTTCCGGCCATGTGTTCGTGGCTAATATCACTGAGGGATGCGTACGAGACGCGTCCCGGCTCTTTAAGAGATCTGACGAATGACCCTGAAGACCATCGAAGGTACCTTCATCGCCCCAAAAGGCCGCTACGCTTTGGTAGTAGGCCGTTTCAACAGCTTTGTTGTTGAGAGCCTGGTCAGCGGTGCAGTTGATGCCCTGGTTCGCCACGGCGTGAGCGAAAGCGACATCACCATCATCCGCGCGCCTGGCGCCTTCGAAATCCCGCTGGTTGCGCAGAAAGTCGCTCAGAAAGGCGAGTTCGCAGCCATCATCGCCCTCGGCGCGGTCATTCGTGGCGGTACTCCGCACTTCGAATACGTGGCTGGCGAATGCACCAAGGGTCTGGCCCAGGTGTCCATGGAGTTCGGCGTGCCGGTCGCGTTCGGCGTCCTGACCGTTGATTCCATCGAGCAAGCCATCGAACGTTCCGGCACCAAGGCCGGTAACAAAGGTGCCGAAGCTGCCCTGTCCGCTCTGGAAATGGTCAGCCTGCTGGCACAGTTGGAGGCCAAGTGATTAGCGACGAAAGCGATCGTTTCAACCCGCGCGAGCCGCGTCCAACCGACGCCGGCAAGCCTTCGAAAAGTGAAAAGCGCCGCGCTGCCCGTCAGTTGGCGACGCAAGCGTTGTACCAGCGCCACATGGCCGGTGCTTCGCTGAACGAAATCGAAGCGCAGTTTCGCGTCGATAACGATTTCACCTTCGCCGACCAGAGCTACTTCCACGACATCCTGCACGGTGTTCCGGCCAATCTTACCGAGATCGACACCGCGCTGGCGCCGTGCCTGGATCTGACCATCGAAGAGCTCGACCCGGTTGAACTGTGCGTACTGCGCCTGTCGACCTGGGAACTGCTCAAGCGCGTCGACGTGCCGTACCGCGTTGTGATCAACGAAGGCATCGAACTGGCGAAAGTCTACGGTTCCACCGACGGTCACAAGTTCGTCAACGGTGTGCTCGACAAGCTGGCCCCGCGCCTGCGTGAAGCTGAAGTGAAGGCGTTCAAGCGCTGAAACGCGCTTGATACTTCAATGGGCGAGTTTGAGCTGATCCGCAATTTCTTCGCCGCCGCGCCTTGTGCGCAGGGCGGCGAAGGCGTTGCTCTCGGGATTGGCGATGACTGCGCCTTGCTCGCTGTTCCCTCCGGGGAACAGTTGGCAATTTCCACCGATACGCTGGTGGCCGGTGTGCATTTCGCCGACCCCTGCGATCCGTTTCTGCTCGGTCAGCGCTCGCTGGCCGTTGCGGTCAGCGATCTGGCCGCCATGGGCGCCACGCCCGTTGCCTTTACCCTTGCCCTGACTGTACCGACGGTGACCGCCGATTGGCTGCAAGCCTATGCCCGCGGTTTGAACCGCATGGCGCAGAGTTGCGGCGTTGCATTGGTTGGTGGCGATACCACGCGCGGGCCGTTGAGCCTGACGGTGACTGTGTTTGGTCGCGTGCCTGCCGGTCAGGCGTTGACCCGCAGCGGCGCGCAACCGGGCGACTTGCTCTGTGTCGGCGGCGAGCTGGGCAATGCTGCCGGTGCGCTGCCGCTGGTGCTCGGTCAGCGTGATGCCGAACCTCATATCGCCCAACCGCTGCTCGATCATTACTGGTCGCCACAACCGCAACTCGCCCTCGGTCAGGCCCTGCGCGGCAAAGCCACGTCGGCGCTGGATATCTCCGATGGCCTGCTCGCCGACTGCGGCCACATCGCGTTGGCATCGCAGGTGCGACTTGAGATTGAACGCGAGCGCGTACCGTTGTCGGATGCTTTAGTGGCGTTTCTCGGTCAACGGGGTGCCGAGCGCGCGGCGTTGAGCGGTGGCGATGATTACGTGCTGGCGTTCACCCTGCCGTCCGTCGAGTTGTCGGCGCTGCTGGCCAATGGCTGGCCGATCCATGTGATCGGCCGCGTGGCCGAAGGGCAGGGCGTGGTGCTACTGGATCGCGAAGGGCACGACATCACCCCGCAAACCCGGGGCTATCAACATTTTCAGGAGACACCGTGACAGATCACCCGAAACAGGTTCCGGCCGAATTCGTTCCGCCGTCGGTCTGGCGCAATCCCTGGCATTTCCTCGCGTTCGGCTTCGGTTCCGGCACGCTGCCGAAAGCGCCGGGCACGTGGGGCTCGTTAGTTGCGCTACCCTTTATCCCGTTGTGGCAGATGCTGCCCGACTGGGGTTACTGGCTGATGCTCGGGATCACCATGCTGTTCGGCTTCTGGCTGTGCGGCAAAGTCGCCGACGATCTGCGAGTACACGACCACGAAGGCATCGTCTGGGACGAAATGGTCGGGATGTGGATCACTCTGTGGCTGGTGCCGGAAGGCTGGTACTGGTTGCTCGCGGGTTTTCTGGTGTTCCGCTTCTTCGACATTCTCAAGCCGTGGCCGATTCGCTGGATCGACCGGCATGTTCACGGCGGCGTCGGCATCATGCTCGACGACGTGCTGGCCGGCGTGTTCGCCTGGCTGGCCATGCAGGGACTGGTGTGGATTTTCGCCTGATCCGCGCCGTACAGGGTTAAGTGAGGACACTAGGGATGGCTCGACGCTGGCTGGCGCTGCTGATGTTGACCTTGTTGAGCACTTTCGCCAGTGCTCAGGAAGCTGTGCATGCGCCGGCGGTGATTCATCTGGCCAGCGAAGACTGGGAAGACTACACCGCCGCCGACGGCCACGGACTCGCCTGGGATGTGCTGCGCAAGGTCTTTGAGCCGATCGGCGTCAAAGTCGAGATCCGCAGCGTGCCATACACCCGCTCGATCGGTTTGGTGCAGTTGAAGGAAGTCGACGCGCTGGTCGGTTCCTATCGTGATGAAGCCGGGCAAGTGCTGTATCCGCACTGGAATTTCGATTCCGATCACATCTACGCGCTGGGTCTGGCGAGCAATCCGCCGCCGACCCTGGCGACACTCGGCAAATACCGACTGGCCTGGGTGCGCGGTTATCGCTACGAAAACTACCTGCCGAACGTCAAACGCTACAACCAGATCGAGCGCCGCACCGGCATCCTGCCGATGCTCAAACAGGGGCGGGCGGATTACTACATCGATGCGCTGACCGAGATCGAAGCGGTGATGCGCAGTGCGCCGGATCCGGCGCAGTATCGCTATTCACACCTGGTCGAGTTGCCGCTGTACCTCGGCTTCGCCGACACCCCGCAGGCTCGGGCCTTGATGGCGCTGTATGACCAGCGCATGGAGCAACTGGTGAAGAGCGGCGAGTTGAAGCCGATCTTCGAACACTGGAAGCAGCCGTATCCCTTCAACCCGAACTGAACACCGATCCGGATGCTTATACAAAACCCCTGTGGGAGCGGGCTTGCTCGCGAAAGCGTTGGCTCAGCCAGCCAATCTGTCGACTGACACACCGCATTCGCGAGCAAGCC
>NZ_JASCPK010000089.1:0-24551 GCF_029959385.1 Pseudomonas sp. PS01303 | reverse complement strand
GAATATGCCCACCAGTTCGGCCAACCCGCCCCTGTAAGAGCTGCCGAAGGCCGCGATCTTTTGATCTTGTTTTTAAAGATCAAAAGATCGCGGCCTTCGGCAGCTCCTACAGAGGTCGTGTCAGTTAGATCGGGTTGGGGATGTCGATGAAGATGTGTTCGAGGGCGAAGCGTTTTGCCAGGTAGTCGCCCAGTGCCTGCACGCCGTAGCGTTCGGTGGCGTGGTGGCCGGCGGCGATGAAGCTGATGTCGTTTTCGCGAGCGCTGTGGAAAGTCTGCTCAGACGCTTCGCCACTGAGGAACAAATCGACACCCGCCGCGACGCCGTGATCGATGTAGCCTTGGCCACCGCCAGTGCACCAACCGACCCGACGAATCATCGGGTTGCCTTCAATCAGCAGCGGCTCACGGCCCATGACTTCCTGCACTTTGCGGGCGAAGTCGCGGGCGGTCATCGGGTCTTTCAACGAGCCGACCAGGCCGACGATTTTCAGGTTATCCGGATCCAGCGGCCCTTCCACCGTGATGTCCAACTGACGCGCCAGTTGCACGTTATTGCCCACGTCCGGGTGCAGATCCAGCGGCAAGTGATAGGCGAGCAAGCTGATGTCGTGCTTGAGCAGCGTCTTCAACCGGCGCTGTTTCATGCCGGTGATGCACGGGTTTTCGCCCTTCCAGAAGTAACCGTGATGCACTAGCACCAGATCCGCCCCGGCCTCAACGGCAGCGTCGAGCAAGGCCTGACTGGCAGTGACGCCACTGACAATACGCATCACCTGCGGCCGGCCTTCGACCTGCAAGCCGTTGGGGCAATAATCGGCGATTTTCGCACTGCCAAGGTAACGGTCGGCTTCTTCGACGAGGGTGCTGAGGGCAACGGCCATGAAAGACTCCTAAATATCCCGTTCAGAGGCACGCGCGGCCTCGTATAATGCGCGACATTATGGGCGGTCTGACCCCGCCTGCAACTTTTCCAGGACGTGCTTAATGTTCAAGGCGCTGCGTTTTATGGGCTGGCCGTTGTTGGCCGGTGTGCTTATCGCTCTGTTGATTATTCAGCGTTACCCGCAATGGGTCGGGCTGCCGAGCCTCGACGTCAACCTGCAACAGGCCCCGCAAACCACCAGCGTGCAGCAGGGCCCGGTGTCCTATGCCGACGCGGTGACCATCGCGGCGCCGTCGGTGGTCAACTTGTACACCACCAAAGTCATCAACAAGCCGAACCATCCGCTGTTCGAAGACCCGCAGTTCCGCCGCTTCTTCGGTGACAACTCGCCGAAGCAAAAGCGTATGGAATCGAGCCTCGGTTCCGGCGTGATCATGAGCCCGGAAGGCTACATCCTCACCAACAACCACGTCACCAGCGGCGCCGATCAGATCGTCGTGGCGTTGAAGGACGGTCGTGAAACCCTCGCCCGCGTCATCGGCAGCGACCCGGAAACCGACCTCGCTGTCCTCAAGATCGATTTGAAAAACCTGCCGGCGATCACTGTCGGCCGCTCTGACAACATCCGTATCGGCGATGTCGCGCTGGCCATCGGCAACCCGTTCGGTGTCGGCCAGACCGTGACCATGGGCATCATCAGCGCCACCGGCCGCAACCAGTTGGGCCTGAACAACTACGAAGACTTCATCCAGACCGACGCGGCGATCAACCCGGGCAACTCCGGCGGCGCGCTGGTCGATGCCAACGGCAACCTCACCGGCATCAACACGGCGATTTTCTCCAAGTCCGGGGGCTCGCAGGGCATCGGTTTTGCCATTCCGGTGAAACTGGCGATGGAAGTGATGAAGTCGATCATCGAACACGGCCAAGTGATCCGTGGCTGGCTGGGGATTGAAGTGCAGCCGCTGACCCAGGAACTGGCCGAGTCGTTTGGCTTGTCCGGGCGTCCGGGGATCGTCGTGGCGGGGATCTTCCGCGATGGCCCGGCACAGAAGGCCGGCCTGCAATTGGGTGACGTGATCCTGAGCATTGATGGCGAGCCGGCGGGTGATGGTCGTCGCTCGATGAACCAGGTTGCGCGGATCAAACCGACTGACAAGGTGACGATTCAGGTGATGCGCAACGGCAAGGAGTTGAAGCTCACCGCTGAAATCGGCCTGCGTCCACCACCGGCGCCAGTGCAGGAAAAAGAAGAGTAAAACTTTTTTCGCGCCAGGCGCGCGAATAAAAGACATTCTCAAAAGGCATGTTATATTGTTTCAATTATAGGAATTGGAACAACATAACATGTCGTCTCGAACAAAGGCCTCCCTGCTCGGCCTGAGCCTCGGTTTGCTGGTTGATCCAGCCTTCGCCGAAGAAACGCAACCCCTCGAACTCGACGCCATCAGCGTCATCTCCGATTACGAATCGCCAACCGGCCCGGTCAAGGGTTATCGCGCCACGCGTTCATCCAGTGCTACCAAAACCGACACGGCGATTCGTGATATCCCGCAAGCAATCAGCGTAGTACCCGCCAGCGTGCTCAAGGATCTGGGCAGCACCAGCGTCGAGCGCGCATTGGATTTTGCTGGCGGCGTGTCGAAGCAGAACAACTTCGGCGGCCTGACGCTTTACGAGTACAGCGTGCGCGGCTTCACCACCTCTGAGTTCTACAAGGACGGTTTCAGCGCCAATCGCGGTTACCCGAGCAAGCCAGATGCGGCCAACATCGAACGCATTGAAGTGCTCAAAGGCCCGGCCGCCAGCCTGTATGGCCGAGGCGATCCGGGCGGCACGGTGAACATCGTCACCAAGAAACCGCAGCCCGAAGCGTTTACCACCCTGCAAACCAGCGCCGGCAGTTGGGATCGTTATCGCACCGCGCTGGACGTCAACACGCCGCTGGATGATCAGGGCGATGTGCTCTCGCGGATCAACCTCGCGGTGGAGGACAACAACAGTTTTCGCGACCACGTCGACAGCAAGCGCGTGTTCGTCGCGCCTTCGATCAGTTGGCAATTGAACCCGGACATGTCGCTGTTGGTGGAAAGCGAAATCGTCCGCCTCAGCTCCACGTTTGATCGCGGCATCGTTGCGCCGAACAACAGATGGAGCGGCGTGTCGCGCTCGACCTTCCTCGGTGAACCCAACGACGGCAACATCGACAACCACAACAACCTGCTGCAAGCGACCCTCGAACATCACCTCAACGACAGCTGGAAGTTGCGCCTGGCCAGCCATTACAAGGACGGCAAACTCTGGGGCTTCGCTTCGGAAGCGCGTCCGCTGAACGCCGACGGCCACACCGTCAACCGCCGCTATCGCGAGCGCGACACCAACTGGCACGACAGCATCACCCAACTGGAGCTGCGTGGCCTGTTCGACCTCGGCCCGTGGCAACACGAACTGCTGATCGGCAGCGAGTACGAGAACTTCCGCAAGAACGAGCGCGTCACCACGATTGCTGGCGGCCCCTACGCGATTGACATCTACAACCCGATCTACGGCCAGCCGAAACCCAACGGTGCACGCTCGGGCACGGATACGTTCGAACACGTCGAAAGCCATGCGCTGAACCTGCAGGATCAAATCATCTTCACCGACAAACTGCGCGGGATGATCGGTGCGCGTTTCGAACATTTCGATCAACACATCGACGATCACAGCCGCAACGCCACAAGCAACCAACGGCATGACGCCCTCACCCAACGCGCCGGCCTGCTCTATCAACTGACGCCGCAAACCGGTCTGTTCGCCAACGCCTCGACCTCGTTCAAACCGAACAATGGCCTCGACGCGTCCGGCAAATCCTTCGACCCGGAAGAAGGCGTCGGCTACGAAGTCGGCATCAAGAACGAGCTGTTCGACGAGCGCCTGAGCAGCACCCTCGCCTTCTTCCACATCGACAAGGAAAACGTCCTCGCCCTCGACCCGGGCACCGACACCAGCCGCGCGATGGGCAAGGCGCGCAGTCGCGGCTTCGATTGGCAAGTCACCGGGCAAGTCACCGATGCGGTGCGGGTGATCGGTGCCTTCGCTTATATCGACGCCGAAGTCACTCAGGGTGACGCGGTGATTCCCACCGGCAGCCGCATCCTCGGCGTGGCCAAACGCAGCGGCAGTCTGCTCGGGGTGTATGAGTTTCAGGATGGCCGTTTGCGCGGCTCGGACGTCGGCGCGGCGTTCAATTATGTCGGCGACCGTTCCGGTGAATCCGGCAGCGATTTTGAATTGCCGGCCTATCACACCGTCGACCTGCTGGCCCACTACAAGGCCAGCGACAACGTCACCGTCGGCCTGAATCTGAACAATGTTTTCGACGAAAAATACTACGAGCGCTCGTACAGCAATTACTGGGTCAACCCCGGCGAGCCGCGCAATTTCACCGTCAGCCTGACACTCAATCTGTAAAAGGACGTCACCATGCAATACGGCAAAACCCTCGTGCTCATCGCCGCCCTGTTCGCCGGCCAAGTCTCGGCTCATGGCCTGTGGACCGAACAACGGCGCGGCAATATCGAAGTGATCTACGGCCATGGCGCCGAAGACAACGCGTTCAAGGCGCAGAAAATCAGCGGCGCCTGGGCTTATGACGCGGGCGGAAAAATGATTCCGGTCAGCGTTGAGCGACTCGCCGATCACGCACGTTTGAAACCGCTGAAGTCGCCTGCGGTGATGGCCGTGGCGCTGAATAACGGCATGTGGTCGCAGACGGCTGACAAGAAGTGGGTAAATGAAGGCCGCAGCAAAGTACCGGGCGCTGTCGAGGCGACGGAGACGTTTAAATACAGTCTGGCGATTTATCAGCCGGGGGCGAAGTTGCCGAAGCTGGATCAGATCAAGCTGCTGATTGTGCCGGAGGTTGATCCACTGACGGTGGGGCCGGGGAAATCATTGCCGGTGCGGGTGTTGCTGGATGGCAAACCGGCGGCGGGCGTGAAGTTGATTGGCGACTATCGCAATGCGCCGAACACGTTGAGCGCCGAGACGGATAAGGATGGCCGTGCGCAAGTATTGGTGAGAAATGAAGGGCTGAATGTGATTGCGGCGCAGGTTGAGGTGCCGGTGAAGGACAGTGCTGATGTGAATAGTCGTGGGTTGTTTAGTTCGCTGACATTCCTTGGCGAACCGCATCACGAATAAGAGCAGACCCTCACCCCAGCCCTCTCCCAGAGGGAGAGGGAGCCGACCGAGGTGTCTTGCGGTGTACATCGACCTGAAAGACCGAGTCGATTATGGATTCGGTAAAGCAGCATCAGGTCGGTGCAATTCAACAGCATCCCCCAATCAGTCCCCTCTCCCTTTGGGAGAGGGTTAGGGTGAGGGGCTCTTGCCTTTAAAGGTCGCCCAGACCGTCGATCAGCGCCTGATTCTGCTCCGGCGTGCCAATCGAAATCCGCAGGAACTGCGCAATCCGCTCTTGCTTGAAGTGCCGCACAATCACGCCTTGCTCGCGCAATTTAGCCGCCAGCCCCGCCGCATCATGCTGCGGATGCCGCGCAAAGATGAAGTTCGCCGCCGACGGCAACACCTCAAAACCCTTGGCCTGCAACTGAGCGATCACCCACTCGCGGCTCTCGATCACCAACCGGCAGGTCTTGTCGAAATACTCGCGATCTTCGAACGCGGCAGCAGCACCGACAATCGCCAGACGATCCAGCGGATAGGAGTTGAAGCTGTTCTTGATCCGCTCCAGCGCCTCGATCAAGTCCGGATGCCCCACCGCCAGCCCCACGCGCAAACCGGCCAGCGAGCGCGATTTGGACAGGGTCTGCGTCACCAGCAGATTCGGATAACGATCGACCAGACTGATCGCCGTCTCGCCGCCGAAGTCGATATACGCCTCATCAACAACCACCACAGAATCCGGGCTGGCCTTGAGGATTTGCTCGACCGCTTCCAGCGCCAGCAGGCAACCGGTCGGGGCGTTCGGGTTAGGGAAAATGATCCCGCCGTTCGGCTTGGCGTAGTCGGCCGGGTCGATCTGGAACTGTGCGTCCAGCGGCACCGCATCAAACTTGATGCCGTACAAACCGCAGTAAACCGGATAGAAGCTGTAGCTGATGTCCGGGAACAGCAGCGGCTGATCGTGTTGCAGCAGACCGTGGAAAATGTGCGCGAGCACTTCATCCGAACCGTTGCCGAGGAACACCTGATTGCTCTGCACGCTGTAGTAGTTGGCGACTGCGGTTTTCAGCAGATCGCTGTTCGGATCCGGGTACAGACGCAGGTTGTCATTCAGCTCGACCTGCATGGCCGCCAAGGCTTTTGGCGATGGCCCGTACGGGTTTTCGTTGGTGTTGAGCTTGACCAGTTTGGTCAGCTTCGGTTGTTCGCCCGGCACGTACGGCACCAGATCTTTAACGAACGGGCTCCAGAATTTACTCATGTTCAGTTCCCCTTCGATTCGTCTTTGATGCGGTATTCGGCGCTGCGCGCGTGGGCGCTCAGCGATTCGCCACGGGCCAGAATCGACGCAGTCTTGCCCAGCTCAGAGGCACCGGCCTCGGAGCAGAAGATGATCGACGAACGTTTCTGGAAGTCATACACACCCAGCGGCGACGAAAACCGCGCGGTGCCGGAGGTCGGCAATACGTGGTTCGGGCCCGCGCAGTAATCGCCCAGCGCTTCGGAGGTGTGACGGCCCATAAAGATCGCGCCGGCGTGGCGGATCTGCGGCAGCCAGGCTTGCGGATCAGCGACCGACAACTCCAAGTGTTCCGGGGCGATGCGGTTGGCGACTTCGATGGCTTGGGCCATGTCCTTCACGTGAATCAACGCACCACGGCCATTGATCGAGGTTTCGATGATGGTCGCGCGATCCATGGTCGGCAGCAGTTTGTCGATGCTGGCGGCGACCTTGTCGAGGAACTCGGCGTCCGGGCTGACCAGAATCGCCTGCGCGTCTTCGTCGTGCTCGGCTTGCGAGAACAGGTCCATGGCGATCCAGTCCGGATCGGTCTGGCCGTCGCACACCACGAGAATTTCCGAAGGGCCGGCAATCATGTCGATGCCAACCTGACCGAACACGTGGCGCTTGGCCGTGGCGACATAGATGTTGCCCGGGCCAACCACCTTGTCGACTTTCGGCACGCTTTCGGTGCCGTACGCCAACGCGGCAACGGCTTGTGCGCCACCGATGGTGAACACGCGGTCAACGCCAGCGATGCACGCCGCCGCCAGCACAAGCTCGTTGATCTCACCGCGCGGGGTCGGCACGACCATGACCACTTCGGTCACGCCAGCAACCTTGGCCGGAATCGCGTTCATCAATACAGAGGATGGGTACGACGCCTTGCCACCCGGCACGTACAGACCGGCGCGATCCAGCGGCGTGACCTTCTGGCCCAGCACGGTGCCGTCAGCCTCGGTGTAGCTCCAGGAATCCTGCTTCTGTTTTTCGTGGTAGCTGCGCACGCGGGCGGCGGCTTTTTCCAGTGCTTCGCGCTGCGGCACGGTGATGCGCGTCAGCGCCAGTTCCAGACGCTCGCGCGGCAGGATCAGGTCGGCCATCGACGCGACTTCGAGGCCGTCGAACTTCTGGGTGAACTCGACCAGCGCCGCGTCACCGCGTTCGCGCACAGCCTTGATGATGTCCAGCACGCGCTGATTGACCGAGTCGTCAGACACACTTTCCCAGCTCAGCAGATGATCCAGATGATGCGCGAAATCCGGGTCAGCAGCGTTGAGTCGGCGAATTGCAGTCGTTGCGGTCATAGCGAGAGCCTCATAGGAATGGCAAAAAACTCAGGCGCCGAAACTATCATTCGATCCGCTTAGGCACCTGAGAATTCTGGCTATGAGGCGGATAGACGGCGCGACCCAGGGTCGCGCAGGTAAATCAGCCGCGGTGTCGAGACTCCACTGCATTGCGCAGGGTGTCGATCAACGCCTGGATTCGGGCGTGTTGCATTTTCATCGAAGCCTTGTTGACCACCAGGCGCGAGCTGATCGTGGCGATCAGTTCCTGAGGTTCCAGACCGTTGGCGCGCAGGGTGTTGCCGGTGTCGACGACGTCGATGATCTTGTCGGCGAGACCGATCAGCGGTGCCAGCTCCATCGAGCCGTAAAGCTTGATGATGTCGACCTGACGGCCCTGCTCGGCGTAGTAACGCTTGGCGACGTTGACGAACTTGGTCGCCACGCGCAGACGGCCCTTGGGCTCTGGCGCACCGATCTTGCCGGCGGTCATCAGTTTGCACTGCGCGATTTGCAGATCCAGTGGCTCGTACAGGCCCTGGCCGGTGTATTCCATCAACACGTCTTTACCGGCGACGCCGAGGTCGGCCGCGCCATGCTCGACATAGGTCGGCACGTCAGTGGCGCGCACGATCAGCAGACGTACGTCTGGCTGAGTCGTAGGAATAATCAGCTTGCGGCTCTTGTCCGGATTCTCGGTCGGCACGATGCCCGCTTCGGCGAGAAGCGGCAGGGTGTCGTCAAGGATGCGGCCCTTGGACAGTGCGATGGTCAACATGGGAAACGTCAGTCCTTATCAAGGTACTCATGCCCGGTCGCAATCGGCGCCGGACACACATCGAGCCGGAAACCGGCTCGACTCAAAACGAATTCAACGGACACGTCCCTGTGTCCACGTGCAGCAATCAGCCCGGAACGCGACGGATCTTGGCGCCCAGCATCTGCAGTTTTTCTTCGATGCACTCGTAACCACGGTCTATGTGGTAGATGCGGTCGATCAGGGTGTCGCCTTCAGCAACCAGAGCCGAGATCACCAGGCTGGCCGAAGCACGCAGGTCGGTGGCCATGACTGGCGCGCCCTTGAGAACTTCAGTACCGGTAACGATGGCAGTGTTGCCTTCGACCTGGATCTTGGCGCCCATGCGGTGCAGTTCGTATACGTGCATGAAACGGTTTTCGAAGATCGTCTCGATCACCGCACCGGTGCCTTCGGCAATGGCGTTGAGCGAGATGAACTGTGCCTGCATGTCAGTCGGGAAAGCCGGGTACGGCGCGGTGCGCACGTTCACGGCTTTCGGACGTTTGCCGTGCATGTTCAGCTCGATCCAGTCTTCACCGCAGGTGATTTCTGCGCCGGCTTCACGGAGTTTATCCAGAACGGCTTCGAGGATGGTCGGATCGGTGTCCTTGACCTTGACGCGGCCACCGGTCACGGCAGCAGCGACCAGGTAGGTGCCGGTTTCGATACGGTCAGGCATCACTTTGTAGAAGCACGAACCCAGACGCTCGACGCCATCAATGGTGATGGTGTCGGTGCCGGCGCCGGAGACCTTGGCGCCCATGGCGTTGAGGAAGTTCGCCAGGTCAACCACTTCAGGTTCGCGAGCGGCGTTCTGCAACACGCTGCGGCCCTTGGCCAGAGCAGCGGCCATCATGATGTTCTCGGTACCGGTCACACTGACGGTATCGAAGAAGAAGCTTGCACCGCGCAGGCCACCTTCAGGCGCCTTGGCCTTGATGTAGCCGCCTTCGACGTCGATGACCGCGCCCATGGCTTCAAGACCACGGATGTGCAGGTCGACCGGACGCGAACCAATGGCGCAACCGCCAGGCAGTGCGACTTCGGCTTCACCGAAACGGGCAACCATCGGGCCCAGTACCAGGATCGACGCACGCATGGTTTTCACCAGTTCGTACGGGGCGATCAGGGTCTTGATGGTGCGCGGGTCGATTTCGACGCTGAGTTTCTCGTCGATCACCGGCTCAATGCCCATGCGACCAAACAGCTCGATCATGGTGGTGATGTCGTGCAGGTGCGGCAGGTTGCCAACGGTCACCGGGCCATCGCACAGCAGCGTGGCAGCCAGGATCGGCAGGGCAGAGTTCTTTGCCCCGGAAATGCGGATCTCGCCATCAAGACGAGCGCCACCGGTAATAATCAATTTATCCATAAGAATCTCGACGCCCTTAGGCTCAGGTGCGCTCGGCCCAGGCCGCGCTGCTGAAAAATTTCATAGTGACCGCATGGATGCTGCCATCGGTGATCCATGGGTTCAAATGGGCATAGATCTGCTGCTGACGCTTCACCGGGCTCAACGCCGCCAGTTCATCGCTAATCACGTTCAGCTGGAAATTGCAGCCTTCGCCCTCAACTTCTACCAACGTTCCGGGCAGCTTTCCTTCAAGGAAGCTCTTCACTTCTACGGCCTGCATGCTCAACCTCAATCGGCGCCCTGTGCGCACGGGTCGGACATCATACAAAAAAGCCCCGCGCCTGCGAACCCCGCATGGCAGGACTCTGACGGGGGGCTTCTTTATAGATGCGGGTTCAGGGATGCGCCAACAGCTCGGTCAGTTCGCTGACCTGAGCGATTTCGCGCATGTCTTCGGGCATTGCGCGGATGCTCACAGCCTTGCCGGCCGCTTGCGCATCGCGCATGAAGCACAGCAGCAACGACAGGCCGACGCTGCTGGACTTCTTCACTGCCGAACAATCGATGACCAGCGATGACGCCTTGCTGGACTTGATCAACGCCTGCCCTTCCTTTCGCAAGTCAGGGCCGGTGCGGTAATCCAGCACTCCGCTGAGCAATAGCTCGTCGACATCACTCATACGAACTGCTGCCTCATTCATTGCGCTGGGTTCTTTTCGGTGGATTCCTTGGCCTTGGCCACTTCACCCGCCCAACCGTTGATGGTCTTGTCGAGGTCGTTGCCATTGCGCTGCATCGCGTCAGCGAACTGGTCACGGAACAGTTTGCCAATGTTGATGCCGTTGATGATCACGTTGCGCAGCTTCCACTCGCCGTTGATCTTCTCCAGCGTGTATTGCACTGGATAGATCGCGCCGCTGCTGCCCTTCACAACCATGCCAACACTGGTGCGATCGCCCGACTCATCCTTGGCAGGATCGACGGTAATGCCCTGGTTGTTGTATTCAAGCAAGGCGTTGCCGTAGAACTGGAACAGACCTTTCTTGAAGTTTTCTTCGAAGGTCTTCATCTGCGCAGGGGTGGCCTTGCGCGAATACTTGACCGTCATGATGCTTTTGGAGATGCCCTCGGCGTCCACTACCGGTCCGACGATGGTGTTGAGCGCGGTGTAGAAATCGCTCGGATCCTGCTTGTACTTTTCTTTGTTGGCAGCCAGGTCGGCCAGCAACCGGGTGGTTGTGTCCTGAACCAGATCATGTGCCGAAGTCACAGCAGCAACGGCATTACCCATCAACGGCAGGGCCGCGAGTAATACCAACAGACTGCGTCGCAAGATAGAGATCATTCAAAGCTCCTCATTTGGCATCTTTGCTAACGGTATTGAGCAGAAATTTACCGATCAGGTCTTCCAGTACCAGAGACGACTGCGTGTCGTGGATGGTTCCGCCATCCGTCAGCGGCTTGTCTTCGCCACCGACGCTGATACCGATGTACTTCTCGCCCAGCAGACCAGCGGTCAGGATAGACGCTGTGGAGTCAGTCGGCAGGTTGTCGACCTTTTTATCCACTTGCAGGGTCACCCGACCGGTGAAGCTGTCGCGATCCAGATCGATCGCCGTGACCTTGCCGATGGTTACACCGGCCATGGTCACTTTGGCTCTGACCGTCAAACCGGCGATATTGTCAAAGTAGGCATAAAGTTTATACGTGTCGGTGGTCGATGTCGGAGACAGACCACTGACGCGCAGTGCAAGCAGCAGCAAAGCCAGGATCCCTGCCAGCAGGAACAGGCCGACACCGATTTCCAGGGTGCGGTTTTGCATCAGAAATCTCCAAACATCAAAGCGGTCAGAATAAAGTCCAGGCCGAGCACTGCCAGCGAGGCAAATACCACAGTCTTGGTGGTGGCACGACTGATCCCCTCGGAAGTGGGCTCGCAGTCATAGCCTTGGAATACGGCGATCCAGGTGACGACAAAGGCAAAAACTACACTCTTGATGACGCCATTGAGCACATCGCTGGTGAAGTTGACGCTGTTTTGCATGTTCGCCCAGTAGGAACCTTCATACACGCCCAACCAGTCGACAGCCACCCACGAACCGCCCCAGATACCCACCACGCTGAAAATCATCGCCAGCACCGGCAGGGAAATGAAGCCGGCCCACAGACGCGGGGCAATGATGTACTTGAGTGGGTCGACGCCGATCATTTCCAGGCTGGACAGCTGTTCGGTGGACTTCATGTTGCCGATTTCTGCAGTCAGCGCAGAACCGGCACGCCCGGCGAACAGTAGAGCAGTGACGACCGGGCCGAGTTCACGCAGCAACGTCAGCGCAACCATCTGCCCGACCGCCTGCTCCGAACCGTAGCTCGACAGAATGCTGAAGCCCTGCAGCGCCAGCACCATGCCGATGAAAATCCCGGAAACAACAATGATCACCAGCGACATCACGCCGACTGAATGCAGCTGCTTGACCAGCAGGCCGAAGCCACCGCTGATACCGCCACGCCCCAGCAAGGCATGAAACAGGAACAACGTTGCCCGACCGAACACCGCAATGGCGTCGATCGCAGCTGCGCCGAAACGGCGTACGCGTTCTATTAATGAAAGTCTGCGCATCAACGCTTCCCCAGAAGATCTGCGCGGTAATCCGTCGCTGGAAAGTGGTACGCCACCGGGCCATCCGGGTTGCCGGTCATGAATTGACGGATACGCGGCTCGTCCGAGTTCATCAACTCGTCCGGCGTGCCCTGCCCCAACACCTGACCATCACCGACGACATAAATGTAGTCGGCGATGCTCGCGGTCTCGGCCAGATCGTGGGAAACCACGATACTGGTGATCCCCAGCGCATCGTTGAGCAGACGGATCAGGCGCACCAACACGCCCATGGCGATCGGATCCTGGCCGACGAACGGTTCGTCATACATGAGAATCTGTGGATCGAGGGCAATGGCGCGGGCCAATGCAACACGACGTTTCATGCCACCGGACAGCTCATCGGGCATCAGCTCGATGGCGCCGCGCAAACCCACCGCCTGCAATTTGAGCAGGACGATGTCGCGGATCATTTCTTCCGGCAATTCGGTATGAACGCGCAGGGGAAAAGCGACGTTCTCGAAAACATCGAGATCGGTGAACAGGGCGCCACTTTGAAACAGCACACCCATGTGCTTGCGCGCGTCGAACAGATCGCTGCGCGAAAGCTTCGGCAGGTTCTGACCGTTGACCCAGACCTCACCGCTGGTTGGACGCAATTGTGCGCCCATCAACCGCAGCAGCGTGGTCTTGCCACACCCGGAAGGCCCCATGATGCCGGTGACCTTGCCGCGCGGGATACGGATATCGACGTTATTGAAAATGCTGCGCGCACCGCGCTTGAAGGAGACTCCCTTCAGCTCGACCGCGTAGGCGTTATCGGCACTCATCTAAACTCCTTGCGATGCAGCCTCTCACTCGGACGCCAGGCTTTCCTGGAAAAGCACATACATCCCGGGCAGGCCGAACTGGCGGCGAACTATATCACTGCAAAGGGCGCGCGCCCAAGGCTTGTGCCGGGCCGTGTTCAACGATATGACAGGGTTACAGACGCTTTTTCGGGCTTTTAGTTACGGCGAATGACAAAGCACGACGAACTTGCGTGAGGCTTTGCCACATAACCGCTATAATCGCCGCCTTTTCATCGGGCTATACGATTTCTGACATGAGCCAAACCAGCGACCTGATTCAATCGGCACAACGCACCATCCGCCTCGAAGTGGAAGCCGTTCAAGGCTTGCTGCCCCATATCGACGCCGATTTCGTACGCGCTTGCGAGATGATTCTGGCCAGTAAGGGCCGTGTAGTCGTGGTCGGCATGGGCAAATCCGGGCACATCGGCAACAAGATTGCCGCGACCCTGGCCAGCACCGGCACCCCTGCATTCTTCGTGCACCCGGCCGAAGCCAGCCATGGCGACATGGGCATGATCACTCGTGATGACGTGATTCTGGCCCTGTCCAATTCGGGCTCGACCAACGAGATCGTCACCCTGCTGCCGTTGATCAAACGCCTGGGTATCCAGTTGATCAGCGTCACCGGCAATCCACAATCGCCGCTGGCCAAGGCTGCCGAGGTCAATCTCAACGTTCACGTCGAGCACGAAGCCTGCCCGCTCAACCTGGCACCGACCTCGTCGACGACGGCTGCACTGGTCATGGGCGATGCCCTGGCGGTGGCGCTGCTCGAAGCTCGCGGTTTTACCGCTGAAGATTTCGCGTTTTCCCATCCCGGTGGTGCATTGGGCCGTCGTCTGCTGCTGAAAGTCGAAAACGTCATGCACGCTGGTCAGGAGCTGCCGCAAGTACAACGCGGCACCCTGCTCAAAGATGCCTTGATGGAAATGACCCGCAAGGGTCTGGGCATGACCGCCATTGTTGAAGCCGACGGTAAACTCGCCGGGATCTTCACCGACGGTGATTTGCGCCGCACGCTGGATCGCAGCATCGATATCCGCAGCGCGACCATCGACCAGGTGATGACCGCTCACGGCAAAACCGCCCGGCCCGACATGCTCGCTGCCGAAGCGCTGAAAATCATGGAAGACCACCGAATCAACGCATTGGTAGTCGTCGATGAGGATGATCGCCCGATTGGCGCCTTCAACCTCTCCGATCTGCTGCGCGCAGGAGTCATGTAATGAGCAACGATCTGCTGCAACGCGGCAAAGCGATCAAACTGGCGGTGTTCGACGTCGATGGCGTCCTCACTGACGGGCGCCTGTACTTCCTTGAAGACGGCAGCGAATTCAAGACTTTCAATACACTCGACGGTCAAGGCATCAAAATGTTGATGAACGCTGGCGTGCAAACCGCCATCATCAGCGGTCGAAAGACACCAGTGGTTGAACGTCGGGCGAAAAATTTGGGCATCCCGCACCTTTTTCAGGGGCGTGAAGACAAATTGGTCGTTCTCGACGGTCTACTTGAACAACTGGGCCTAAGCTATGAACAGGTCGCCTACCTCGGTGACGACCTTCCTGACCTGCCGGTGATCCGCCGCGTAGGCCTGGGCATGGCGGTTGCCAACGCTGCTGATTTCGTCCGCGAACACGCCCATGGCGTGACCCGGGCCCGAGGCGGCGAAGGTGCTGCCCGCGAATTCTGCGAATTGATCCTGCGCGCCCAGGGCCGCCTCGATGCGGCCAACGCCGCGTACCTGTGAGCCAAACCATGTTCAGCAAAAAATTTCGCACCTTCCTGCTGTTTGGCTGCATCGCTGCGCTGTTTGCTGCGGTCGGCTACTGGAACATCAGCCCGGAACGCTTTCTCGACAAGCCGCCAGTGACGACCGAGGAAAACCCGATCGACTGGTACGCGACCAACACGCACACTCTGCAATATCTGCCGGATGGCGGCGTGCAGTATGAAATGACGTCGGACAAAGCCGAGCACGTCAAGGCAACCGACATTGTTCTGGTCACCAAACCCGACCTGAACATGTACCGCGGCACTGACTTTCCGTGGCACGTGACCAGCGAGCGCGGAGAAGTGAATCCGGGCGGTACACAAGTAGAATTGATTGACTCGGTGCGTATCAAACGCACTGACGAACAAAACCGCGACCTGCTGGTCACTTCCACGCGCATGACCGTGTTCCCGCAGGAGCAATATGCGCAGACCGAGCAACCCGTTAGAATCGACGGCGCTGGCGGTGTATCAACCGGCGTTGGCATGAAAGCGTACCTGAAGGAAAGCAGGATACACCTGCTATCGAACGTAAGAGGACAGTATGAGGCTCGTTAAAACCCTCCCTATTTTGCTCAGTCTGGGCGCAGCACTGGGAAGCGTGAGCGCCTGGGCTCTGCCGAACGATCAGCAGCAACCTATCCGTATTCAGGCCGACGACGCCCAACTGGACGACAAGAACGGCATCGCCACCTATAAAGGTGATGTGATCATCACCCAGGGTTCGATGATCGTTAAAGGCAATACGGTGACTATCACCCGCACGCCAGCCGGCGATATCGACGTTGTAACGTCGGTGGGTAACCTTGCCTACTTCGAGCAACTGCAAACCCAGGGTGACGCCAAGCCTGTACAGGGCTGGGGCGTGACGATTCAGTACCACGCCGCGCAAAACCGCGTCGTGCTGATCGACAAGGCCAAGGTCGTCGACAAGGACAACAACACGACTCAGGGCGAGAAAATCGTCTATGACACCGTGAAGAAACTGGCCAGCGCCGGTCGCGCTACCGGCAGCAAAGTCACCGAATCGCGTCCGCGTATCGACATGGTGATCCAGCCGAAGAAGAAAACCGACGAGAAGACCCAGTAATGGCAACTCTGAAAGCTCAGCACCTGGCCAAGGCCTATAAAAGCCGCCAGGTCGTGCGTGACGTCAGCCTGTCGATCGACAGCGGCCAGATTGTTGGTTTGCTTGGCCCGAACGGTGCCGGTAAAACCACCTGCTTCTACATGATCGTAGGTTTGGTACAGGCCGATCAGGGCCGCGTGCTGATCGACGATCTGGACGTCAGCCACCAGCCAATGCACGGTCGTGCCAAGGCCGGTATCGGCTATCTGCCGCAAGAAGCGTCGATCTTCCGCAAACTGTCGGTGGCCGACAACATCATGGCCATCCTCGAGACCCGTCAGGAACTCGACAAGGCCGGTCGCCGCAAAGAGCTGGAAAGCCTGTTGCAGGAATTCCACATCACGCACATCCGCGACAACCTCGGCATGAGCCTGTCCGGTGGTGAACGTCGCCGGGTGGAAATCGCTCGCGCACTGGCCACCGCGCCAAAATTCATCCTGCTCGACGAACCGTTCGCCGGTGTCGACCCGATCTCGGTCGGCGACATCAAGCAGATCATCCACCACCTCAAGGCCAAGGGCATCGGTGTCCTGATCACCGACCACAACGTCCGCGAGACGCTGGATATCTGCGAAACCGCTTACATCGTCAACGACGGTCAACTGATCGCCGAAGGTGACGCCGAAACCATCCTGGCCAACGAACTGGTCAAGGAAGTGTATCTGGGTCACGAGTTCCGCCTGTAAGCGTCACAGTGCCCGGTGCGCAGCCGGAGTGCTGTATCGATTCAAGCTGGATTTAATACGCTTAATTGTTACAGCGCTCTAGGCAAACACTTCAGTTTCAGGCATATAATTTGCTTAAGTTTGGCGCTTCGGCGCCCTGTAGTGGATGGCGCATAGCGCCGGCGAATAAGGTGTTAAGCCCCTGCCATGAAACCATCGCTAGTCTTGAGAATGGGCCAGCAGCTGACGATGACACCGCAGCTGCAACAGGCCATCCGCCTGCTCCAATTGTCGACCCTGGATCTGCAACAGGAAATCCAGGAGGCTCTGGAATCCAATCCGATGCTCGAACGCCAGGAAGAAGGCGACGACTTCGACAACTCGGATCCCATGGCCGACAACGCCGAACAGAAGCCCACCGAGATCCAGGAACCTTCCTATCAGGAAGCCGCACCGACCGTCGATAACCTCGAAGACGGCGAATGGAACGAACGCATCCCCAACGAACTTCCGGTCGACACTGCCTGGGAAGACGTTTACCAGACCAGCGCCAGCAGCCTGCCCAGCAGCGATGATGACGAGTGGGATTTCACCACCCGCACCTCCGCCGGCGAAAGCCTGCAAAGCCACTTGCTGTGGCAACTCAACCTCGCACCGATGTCCGACACCGATCGCCTGATCGCCGTGACCCTGATCGATTGCATCAACAATCAGGGCTACCTGGACGAAACCCTCGAAGAAATTCTCGAGGCGTTCGATCCGGAACTGGACATCGAACTGGATGAGATCGAAGCCGTCCTGCACCGCATTCAACAATTTGAACCGGCCGGTATCGGCGCGCGCAACCTCAGCGAATGCCTGCTGCTGCAATTGCGTCAGCTGTCGGCCAAGACGCCTTGGCTGGCGGAAGCCAAACGTCTGGTCAGCGATTACATCGATTTGCTCGGCAGCCGTGATTACAGCCAGTTGATGCGCCGTATGAAGCTCAAGGAAGACGAGCTGCGCCAGGTCATCGAACTGGTACAAAGCCTCAATCCGCGTCCGGGCTCGCAGATCGAATCGACCGAAGCCGAATACGTCGTCCCTGACGTCATCGTGCGCAAGGACAACGAGCGCTGGCTGGTCGAGCTGAATCAGGAATCGATGCCACGCCTGCGCGTCAACGCGCAGTACGCCGGCTTTGTGCGTCGCGCCGACACCAGCGCCGACAACACTTTCATGCGCAATCAGTTGCAGGAAGCCCGCTGGTTCATCAAGAGCCTGCAGAGCCGCAACGAAACCCTGATGAAAGTTGCCACCCAGATCGTCGAGCATCAGCGCGGTTTTCTGGAGTACGGCGACGAAGCCATGAAGCCGTTGGTGCTGCACGACATCGCCGAAGCGGTGGGCATGCACGAATCAACGATTTCCCGGGTGACCACGCAGAAATTCATGCATACCCCGCGCGGTATTTATGAACTGAAATACTTTTTCTCCAGCCACGTCAGCACCTCTGAAGGCGGTGAATGCTCGTCCACGGCGATCCGCGCGATCATCAAAAAACTGGTTGCCGCGGAAAATCAGAAAAAGCCGTTGAGTGACAGCAAGATCGCTGGTTTACTGGAGGCACAAGGCATTCAGGTGGCTCGCCGCACCGTCGCCAAGTACCGCGAATCCCTCGGGATCGCGCCTTCGAGCGAACGCAAGCGGTTGATGTAAGCCACGTTACAGCGTTCCAGTGGCAGGCTATCCGGCCTGCCGCTTTATGCACTGGCAACGAAGGAGAAGCTGTATGCAAGTCAACATCAGTGGACACCAACTGGAAGTGACCCAACCTCTGCGTTCCTACATCGAGGAAAAACTCCAACGACTGGAGCGACATTTCGACAAGATCACCAACGTGCAAGTCACGATGTGTGTCGAAAAGCTGAAGCAGAAAATCGAAGCCACCTTGCATATTCCCGGCAGCGAAGTGGTCGCCAACGCAGAAGATACTGATATGTACGCTGCGATCGACTCACTGACCGACAAGCTGGATCGCCAACTCAAAAAGCATAAGGAAAAGACCCAGAGCCTCCTCCAGGGCGCGACCGGTCGATAACCCCCCATTCCATGATCCGACTTGAAAGTATCCTGACCCCCGGCCGTTCCCTCGTGAACGTGCCGGGCGGCAGTAAAAAGAAAGCCCTCGAACAAATTGCCAACCTGATCGCCCGCGAAGTGCCGGATCTGGAGATGCAAGATGTCTTCGAGGCTCTGATTGCCCGTGAAAAACTCGGTTCGACCGGTTTTGGCAACGGCATCGCCATTCCCCATTGCCGCCTGAAAGGTTGTGTAACGCCAATCAGCGCGTTGATGCACCTTCAAGCCCCTATCGATTTCGACGCCATCGACGGCGCGCCGGTTGACCTGCTGTTTGTTCTGCTGGTCCCGGAAGCCGCCACCGATGCGCACCTGGAATTACTGCGCCAGATCGCCAGCATGCTGGATCGCAAGGATGTGCGCGATAAACTGCGCAGCGCTCCGAGCAACGAAGCCTTGTACCAGGTCGTACTGGACGAGCAAAACGGGCAGTAATCATGCGTTTGATCATCGTCAGTGGCCGTTCCGGCTCGGGTAAAAGCACCGCACTGGATGTCCTTGAGGACAACGGTTATTACTGCATCGACAACCTGCCGGCGGGTTTACTGCCGGAACTGGCCGAACGAGCGCTGATTCACACCGAATTGGCGCAACCGCTGGTCGCCGTATCGATTGACGCGCGCAACCTGCCAAGCCATTTGTCACGCTTTCCCGAATTGCTCGAAGTCGTCCGTAGCCGGCACATTCAATGCGATGTGTTGTACCTGGATGCCGACGAGGAAACCCTGCTCAAGCGTTTCTCGGAGACCCGCCGCCGCCACCCGCTGAGCAATGCCAACCGCTCGCTGGCCGAGGCGATTCAGGATGAAACCGCCCTGCTCGGCCCGATCGCCGACCTGGCTGATCTGAAGATCAACACCACCAGTCTGAACCTGTACCAGTTGCGCGACACCATCAAGCTGCGCCTGCTGAATCAGCCGGAGCCGGGCACGGCGTATCTGGTTGAGTCATTCGGCTTCAAGCGCGGCATGCCGGTGGATGCCGATCTGGTGTTTGATGTGCGCTGCCTGCCCAACCCGTACTGGAAGCCGGAACTGCGTACGCAATCAGGGCTCGATGCGCCGGTGGCTGAATATCTGGCAGCGCAACCTGACGTCGAAGAAATGTTTCAGGACATCTTCACTTACCTGCACAAATGGCTGCCGCGCTTCGCAGCGAGCAACCGCGCCTACGTCACGATTGCCATTGGCTGCACCGGCGGGCATCACCGCTCCGTCTACCTGACCGAACGTCTGGGTCAGGCCCTGCAGAAAACCCTGAAGAACGTCCAGGTTCGCCACCGCGACCTCACTTAAAGGATTCACACCGCGATGCCTGCTCTGGAAATCGAAATCATCAACAAACTGGGCCTGCATGCCCGCGCATCGGCCAAGTTCGTTGGCGTGGCCGGGCAGTATCCGGATTGCACGATCAGAGTGGGCCGCACACCAGAGACCACGGTTGATGGCAAAAGCATCATGGCGATGATGATGCTGGCGGCTGGCAAGGGCACCAAGATCTATCTGAGTACTGAAGGGCATCAGGAACAGGAAGCGCTGGATGCGCTGGTGGCGTTGATCAACAACTACTTTGACGAGGGTGGTTGAAAGTCAAAAGCAAAAGATCGCAGCCTGCGGCAGCTCCTACATTGGAAGGGGCAATTACGGTTACCCGCGGCGCACATAATCCCTGTAGGAGCTGCCGCAGGCTGCGATCTTTTGATCTGCTTCAACCCAACGCCGTATCCATCACCATCATCAAACAAAACCCGCTCAACAAGCCAAGACTGGCCAGTTTGTCATGACCATTGCGTCGCGACTCGGGGATCACTTCGTGGGTCACCACCAGCAGCATCGCCCCCGCCGCCAGCGCCAATCCTAACGGCAACAACACCTGCGCAAGACTGACCAGCCACGCGCACAACAGCGCAAACACCGGTTCAACCAGTCCAGACGCCGCGCCGATCAAAAACGCTTTGACCCGCGACATCCCCGCCCCGGCCAATACCAACGCAATCACCAGACCTTCCGGCACATCCTGCAAAGCGATGCCCATGGCCAGGCTGTCCGCATCCGGCATGCCGCCACCGGCAGACACACCGACGGCCATGCCTTCAGGGATGTTATGGGCAATGATGGCGAACACGAACAACCAGATCCGTGGCGGAATCACTGGGCGATCGACAGTGCCGACGAGCATTTCCGGGGACGCGCCCGAGACTTTGAGATCAACCAGATACAACCCGAACGCACCGAGCATGATGCCAAAGCAGATCAGGCCACTGGCGCCCCACGGCGTCAGGCCAAGACTCTCAGCAGCGGCGATGCCCGGCACGATCAGCGAAAACGCCGTCGCCGCCAGCATCACCCCGGCACCAAACCCCAGCAACGTATCGCTGAGTGCCTGCGGCATGCGCCGAATCACCAGCACCGGCACCGCACCAAGCGCCGTGCCGAGCGCGCAGATCGCACCACCCTGCAACGCCCGTAACAGTCGCGGTTCGAGGTTCAGCCACGCCAGTCCGTGGGCAACCAGCAAGGTCATCCCCGCCAACAGCAATAGCGATCCCACTGCGTAACGAAACATACGCCCACTTCCGATCGCCAGTGTTTCAGTGCCCATAGTCAGCCTTGGATTGTTTTTATAGATGACTTAAACCAGTGCGGCCTGATAGCGCGCAGCAACTTCCGGCCAATTGATCACGTTGTAGAACGCATTGATGTATTCCGGGCGACGGTTCTGATAGCGCAGGTAGTAGGCGTGTTCCCAGACGTCGAGACCGAGAATCGGCGTGTTGCCGTTCATCAACGGGCTGTCCTGGTTGCCGCTGCTTTCCACGATCAGTTTTTTCTCCGGGGTCACGCTGAGCCAGGCCCAGCCGCTGCCGAAACGGGTCAGTGCGGCTTTGGTGAAGGCTTCCTTGAAACTGTCGAGGCCCCCCAATTGCTCATCAATCGCCTTGGCCAGCGCGCCATCCGGTTTGCCGCCACCGCTTGGCACCATCACTTCCCAGAACAGCGAGTGGTTGGCGTGACCGCCGCCCTGATTGATCACCGCCGCGCGAAGTTTTTCCGGCAGATCTTTAACGCTGGCGACCAGTTTTTCCACCGGCCACTCGGCGTATTCAGTGCCTTCTACCGCGGCGTTGAGGTTGTTGATGTAAGTCTGGTGATGCTTGGTGTAGTGAATCTCCATGGTCTGCGCATCGATGTGCGGTTCGAGGGCGTCGTAGGCGTAAGGCAAGGCAGGCAAGGTAAAAGCCATTTCAATGGACTCCATGGTGATGTGGGGCAGGCGCGCGGCGCGCATTGCCGGTATCCGGGTGCAAGAGGCGTTGAGTGCGCGGGTATTCGCCGTGTTCGCTGATGAAATTCAGCAGCTCGACGTAGGTCTTGCTGCTCTGGCGCAGCGCCGCTTCACGCAATGCCAGGCGCTGGCGTTCGTCCTGCATGGTTTGCAACAGCCGTTGATGGATGGCGCAGAGGTATTCGGCGCTCTCCTCCGGCTGATTCAGACGCAGGTGCAAATCCGCGAGGTTGTGGTGCGAGATGACGCAAGCCGCCACCGCTTCGTCGGCGTCCGCCCAGCGTTCGAACAACACTTGCGCCAGGGCCAGGGCTTGCAGGTAAGCCTCACGGGCGTCGATCAGTTCGCCCAGCATGAAGCAGCGATTAGCCCGTTCGATCGTGCGTTTCCAGTGCTCCATGGTGAGCCTCCAAAGCGGTTGCGGGGTTTACACGCCGCCGGCGGTGAGTTTCTCGGGATTGAGTAACTCTTCCAGTTGGCTGCGTGACAGATCGGTGTGTTCCAGGGCGACGTCGATCACCGGACGGCCTTCTTTGTAGGCCTGCTTGGCGATTTCGGCGGCTTTCTGGTAACCGATGATCGGGTTGAGTGCAGTGACCAGAATCGGGTTGCGCGACAACGCTTCTTTCAAGCGCGATTCGTTGACCTTGAAGCTGGCGATGGCTTTGTCGCCGAGCAGGCGGCTGGAATTGGCCAGCAGTTCGATGCTGCTCAACAGGTTCTGCGCGATGATCGGCAGCATCACGTTCAATTCGAAGTTGCCCGACTGGCCGGCGATGGTGATCACCGAATCGTTGCCGATCACTTGTGCGGCAACCATGGCGGTGGCTTCCGGAATCACCGGATTGACCTTGCCCGGCATGATCGACGAGCCCGGTTGCAGGGCTTCCAGTTCGATTTCACCGAGGCCGGCGAGCGGGCCGGAGTTCATCCAGCGCAGGTCGTTGGCGACTTTCATCAAAGTGACGGCGATGGCTTTGAGTTGGCCGGAAACTGCGACGGCGGTGTCTTGCGAACCGATCAGCGCGAACAAGTCTTTGCCCGGGGTGAATTGCACGTCGGTCAATTGGCTCAACTGACGGCTGAAACGCGCGGCGAACTCAGGATGTGCGTTGATCCCGGTGCCGACCGCTGTGCCGCCCTGCGCGAGGGATTGCAGGCTCGGCAACAAATCCTGCAGATGAGCGATGTTGGCCTTGAGCTGCTGCGCCCAGCCGTTGAGCACCTGACTCATGCGCACCGGCATAGCGTCCATCAAATGCGTGCGACCGGTTTTAACGTGGTGATGCACTTGCCCGGCCTTGTGCTCGATCACTTGCACCAAGTGCAGCAGCGCCGGCAGCAATTGTTCGTGCAGGGCCAGCGCGGCGCTGACGTGGATGGTGGTCGGAATGATGTCGTTGTTGCTCTGGCCGCAGTTGACGTGATCGTTGGCGTTGACCGGCTCGCCGATCAGGCGACTGGCCAGGGTGGCAATCACTTCGTTGGCGTTCATGTTGGAGCTGGTGCCGGAGCCGGTCTGGAAAATATCCACCGGAAAATGCTGCATGAAGTCGCCTTCGAGCAGGCCTTGCGCGGCGTCGCTGATGGCTTTGCCTTGAGCGGCGCTGATCTGGTTCAGCTCAACGTTGGCGCGGGCGGCGGCGGCTTTGGCGAGGATCAACGCGCGGATGAATTGCTTGGGCATCGGTTTGCCGCTGATCGGGAAGTTATCCACTGCGCGCTGGGTCTGCGCGCCGTAGAGAGCGTCCACCGGCACCTGCAGTTCGCCCATGCTGTCGCGCTCAATACGTGTCTTGGTCATCTGTAAATCCTTGGACTAATTCAATGAGAGGAATCGAGGGAAGCAACTCGCAAGTGGCGAGCTGCCAGGTGTAGCGCTGCCAGCGTTTGAGCCGGCATTTGCACAGGGACAGGCGCTCCATTTCACGCAGCGGGCGCCAGGCTTGGTCGAGACAGAGGCTGCGCCAGTGCCACGGCAGCGCGATGTCGGTGGCCGTGTCGAGCAGCAAACGGAAGGAGGTTTCGGCGACCGTCCAAGGTGAGGTCGCGGTGCAACAAGACAGGTACCGGCCCTCGGCCAGGTAATGTTCGATCAGGCGCGGTTCGTCAGGATCCATCGCGCAACGGATCTGGCGACTCATCCAGCGCCAGCTTTCGAGGTACGGCTGCTCGTGCAAGGCAGAACTCATGATCCGGGGCTCATCCGATAATGAGATTTATTATTAGATGATAATGAGAACCAAAACAAGAGCGCACGCTTTTGTAGGAGCCGAGCTTGCTCGCGAAGGCGTCGTGTCAGCCAATATTGATGTCGACTGACATGCCGCCTTCGCGAGCAAGCTC
>NZ_JASCPK010000088.1:0-25056 GCF_029959385.1 Pseudomonas sp. PS01303 | reverse complement strand
ATGCTCGCCACTTTCAAGATGACTTCATAGGCAAATCTGACGCCTTCGCAAGCAGGCTCGCTCCCACAGGGGAATGCATTTCAAAAGTGGGAGCGAGCCTGCTCGCGAAGGCGTCGGCCCAGCCGACAAGTTTGCCCACCAGCCTCTTGTGGGCCAGTATGCGCAGCAGCATCCGGCCGGGCATTCAAGGTAAACCGATGACACTTTCCTTCGACGACATCACCTGGCACCGCGCCGTCGGGCAATTGATCGAGGCGCTGGACAAGCCGAATTTCTGGGCGCAACTGGTGCGTTTGCTCGAGCAATACATGCCGTTCGATAGCTGGGTGGCGCTGCTGTTTAGCTCAGACCAACACCCGCAAGTGTTCGCCGCCAGCCCCGGCGTGGAGGGTATCCCGGACGCCCTGTTCGAAGATTACCTGCGCGGCGTGTACCTGCTCGACCCGTTCTATATCGCCAGTCGCGAGCAATCGCGCTCGGGGTTGTATCGTCTGTGGGAAGTCGCGCCCGAGCATTTTGAGCAGACCGAGTATTACCAGCGATACTTTCGTCTGAATGTGGTCGCCGACGAAATCCAGTTCAATTGTCAGCTCGAAGGTGATCGCACGTTGTGTCTGTCGCTGGGCAGCAAACAGCGTTTCAGCAGCGAGCAGATTGCCTTGTTGTCACTGATCCAGCCGTGGATGCTCGCGCTGTTGCGCCAGCGTCTACCCTATGAAACCAATGAAACCGGCGCGCCTGCCTCTGCCGATTGGCGGGTGCAACTGGAAACTTCGGTGCAACAACTCAAGGGCGCGCAACTGACCGCCCGCGAACTGGATGTCGGGCGTTTGATGCTCAGCGGTTGCTCCAGTAAAGAAATCGCCCGTAAGCTGGAAATCTCCGTAGAAACCGTGAAAGTCCATAAGAAACACATGTACAGCAAACTGGGGATCAAATCCCAGTCCGAGCTGTTTTCGATTTTTCTTCAGGCACAAAACGCCTGAAAAGATCGCAGCCTGCGGCAGCTCCTACAGTGGGCAAGCCATGCACTGACTTGTAGGAGCTGCCGCAGGCTGCGATCTTTTGAACCTGAGTCCGAACCAAGGAAACCGTATGAGCCTGTCACTCCTGAGCCGCTACGCCTTCTTTGCCGTCTGCGTGATTTTCACCCTCGCCAGCCTGCCTTTTCTCGACCACGACTGGCTGTGGCCGATCACCGCCGTCACCGGCGTCCTCAGCCTGATCGGTCTGTTCGACCTGCTGCAGACCCCGCACGCCGTGCGCCGCAACTACCCGATCCTCGGCAACATCCGCTACCTCGTCGAAGGCATCCGCCCGGAAATCCGCCAATATTTGCTGGAATCCGACAGCGACGCCCTGCCCTTCTCCCGCGCCCAGCGCTCGCTGGTTTATTCCCGAGCGAAGAACGAAACCGCCGACAAACCGTTCGGCACGCTGATTGACGTTTACCAGTCCGGCTTCGAATTCATCGGCCACTCGATGCGCCCGGCGCCGTTGAGCGATCCGAACAGTTTCCGCGTTACCGTCGGCGGCCCGCAGTGCTCGCAGCCGTACTCGGCTTCGGTATTCAACATCTCAGCGATGAGCTTCGGCTCGCTCAGCGCCAACGCCATTCGTGCGTTGAACCAAGGCGCGAAACTCGGCAACTTCGCCCACGACACCGGCGAAGGCAGCATCAGCCCGTATCACCGGGAAAACGGCGGCGACCTGACCTGGGAACTGGGCAGCGGCTACTTCGGTTGCCGCACCAGCGATGGCCGTTTCGACCCCGAACGCTTCGCCACCCAAGCGCAAAACTCACAAGTGCGGATGATCGAAATCAAGATGAGCCAAGGCGCCAAACCCGGCCACGGCGGCATCCTGCCCAAGCACAAAGTCACCAAAGAAATCGCTGAAACCCGTGGGATCATGATGGGCGAAGACTGCGTGTCGCCATCGCGTCACAGCGCGTTTTCCACGCCGATCGAGATGATGCATTTCATCCAGCAACTGCGTGAACTGTCCGGCGGAAAACCGGTGGGCTTCAAGTTCTGCCTCGGCCATCCTTGGGAGTTCATGGGCATCGCCAAAGCCATGCTGGAAACCGGCATCCTCCCCGACTTCATCGTCGTCGACGGTAAAGAAGGCGGCACCGGCGCGGCACCTGTTGAATTCACCGACCACATCGGCGTACCGATGCGCGAAGGTCTGCTGTTTGTGCACAACACCCTGGTCGGCCTCAACCTGCGCGACAAGATCAAACTCGGCGCCAGCGGCAAGATCGTCAGCGCCTTCGACATCGCCAGCGTGCTGGCCATCGGCGCCGACTGGGCCAACTCGGCGCGCGGCTTTATGTTCGCCATCGGCTGCATTCAGTCGCAAAGTTGCCACACCAATAAATGCCCGACCGGCGTCGCCACGCAGGACGCTTTGCGCCAACGTGCGCTGGTGGTTCCGGACAAAGCGCAGCGGGTGTTCAACTTCCATCGCAGCACGCTGAAAGCGCTGGCGGAAATGCTCGCGGCGGCGGGGCTTGAGCATCCGTCGCAACTGTCGGCCAAGCATCTGGTGCGACGCATGTCGGCGACCGAGATCAAGCTGTTTTCCGAGCTGCACGTGTTCTTGAAACCCGGTGAATTGCTCACGGGCGAAGTGAGCGGCGCATTCTATTCGCGGATGTGGCAGATGGCGCGGGCGGACAGTTTTGAGCCGAATGAAATCGCAGCGGCATAAGGTTGAATGCGCCAGTCTTAACCACAGGCTGGCGCCTCAAATTTCATACTCGCGAAACAATACAAAGCGGAAAAAGCAGTACCCGAGCAATAAATTCAGCACGGTAAAGGACGCCACTGTGATCAGCCCGTGCAGCGCGTGAGCATCGCCAATCAAGCCGATGCCCACACTCACGCCAGCCATCACACAGATGAACAGCAGATAGCTGAGCAGTGACGTTCCCGTCTCGAAGGTGTAAAGCATGTTCACGTAAAGCGTGAACGCCGCCGCCACGCAAAACGCAGCGAAGTTACTGGCCGCCTGGGACAAGCCACCGGCACTGCACATGACGAAAAATACCTGCCAGTGGATCAACGCATCGGCCAGGCCGATGACCATCAATGCAGAGAGTCCTTTCATAACCGCTCCTCGCCACCCAGGATTGGACAGAGGCTCACGCTAAGCCCGCTCCCCTCTTTGGTCTACTGTCAGAAATTACAGTTAGAGGATCCTTTCCGACGAGCGGTGCGGCGCTCGTTTATAGAAAGCAAAAGATCGCAGCCTCCGGCAGCTCCTACAGGAAACACGTTCCAAGGTAGGAGCTGCCGAAGGCTGCGATCTTTTGTTTAGAGGCTATGAATCAGGAAGCCGAACGCGCCGCACCTTGTGTGACTTGCGTCGGTTGCAGCTTGAACACGTAGAACAACACGGTCAGCAGCACCAGGAACGCAGGCCCCACATAGAGCGCCACGCGGGTGTCCGGGAAGTACGCCATCAGGCCGACCACCAGCACCAGAAACGCCAGGGCAAAATACGAGCTGACCGGGTACAGCCACATCTTGTACTTGAGGCCGGCACGTTCGCTGGCGCTCAGGCCTTTGCGGAATTTCAGTTGCGCCAGCAGGATCATCACCCAGGTCCAGATCGCGCCGAAGGTCGCAATCGAGGTCACCCAGACGAAGACTTTTTCCGGCACCAGATAGTTGAGCATTACGCCCAGGAGCAACACCGCAATCGACAGCAGCAATGCACGACGCGGCACACCGTTGTTTGACGTCTTGGCGAAACCGGCCGGGGCCTGACCGTTCTGCGCCAGGCTGTAGAGCATGCGCCCGGTGCTGAAGATGCCGCCGTTGCACGACGACAGCGCCGCGGTGATCACCACGAAGTTAATGATGCCGGCAGCGGTTTTGATGCCCAGACGTTCAAACGTCATCACAAACGGGCTGCCCTGGGTGCCGATTTCATTCCACGGGTAGATCGACAGGATCACGAACAACGCGCCCACATAGAACAACAGAATCCGCCAGAACACCGAGCCGATCGCGTCGGGAATAGTCTTCTGCGGGTTCTTCGCTTCACCGGCAGTCAGGCCGATCATCTCGACACCGAGGTAGGCGAACATGACCATTTGCAGGGACATCAATACGCCGGTCACGCCGTTAGGCATGAAGCCGCCGTGGGCCCACAGATTGGAAATGCCCAGCGCCACGCCGTCATTGCCGAAACCGAAAGCGATGATGCCGACGCCGCCGATGACCATGGCAATGATGGTGACGATCTTGATCAGCGCGAACCAGAATTCGAATTCACCGAAGGCTTTAACCGCGATCAGGTTGATCGAGCCCATGCTGATCAGCGCCGCGAGGGCCCAGATCCAGCGCGGCACATCGGGGAACCAGATGCCCATGTACACCGCTACAGCAGTGATTTCGGCGACGCAGGTTACCAGCCACAGGAACCAGTAATTCCAGCCAGTAAGGAAGCCGGCCAATGGGCCGAGGTAGTCTTGCGCATAGCGGCTGAACGAACCGGCGACCGGGTTGTGTACGGCCATTTCGCCGAGGGCGCGCATGATCACCAGGATCGCCAGGCCGCCAAGAATGTAGGAAATCATGATCGCCGGGCCGGCCATTTCGATGGCCTTGGCCGAACCTAAAAACAGACCGACGCCGATACAGGCACCGAGCGCCATCAGGCGAATGTGCCGTTCGCCGAGTTCGCGTTTGAGCGGACCGCCCTGAGCGGTTTCGCCGTGAGGCAGGTGATTGCCGACTGGCATGGGGTACAACCTCGTCTTGTTATTGGATATGACCACCGAGTGTCGCAACGTCGGCCGGTAAGCCTTGGCTGCCGTGAAACCGCGTCGGCCTCGTGGGCAAACGCGTCTTGTAGGACAAAACCTGCAAGATCAGCGGGGCGTGCAGTATAAAAAGCCTTGGGCAGGGCTTTTCACTCTATAAACCACAACATTCAGCGACAACTCTCGGCAAAAGCCCGGTTTGCGGAGAGGCATTCCCTGCTTCGCGTAGGAATATTCGCCGCCGAAAAAGGCGCCGAGTATTGCACAGCATTGGTGCATCGTCATGTCCCTGCTTTGGCAATATTGACGGATGGATAGCTCTATACCGGCCATTTCCAGCCTTCGTTCATTCTGTCAGCAGATGGGGTTTCTTGTGGCGAGGGGATTTATCCCCGTTCGGCTGCGCAGCAGTCGCAAAACCTGCAAATGCATTCTCACAGAAGGATTGAGGTGTCTGGATTTGGGGCTGCTTCGCAGCCCAACGGGGATAAATCCCCTCGCCACAGATCCTGCACTTATCTCAGACATTTCCTTCAGGGATTGCAGATCCGAGTCGGACGACCGGGCACTAGTCTTGATGTGTGATCAATCAATGCAAGGAAGCAATATGACCGTCCAACCCAACTCACATCGCCTACGCCAAGGCAGATTCTCCGAACCCGGCCGCGCCTATTTCATCACCTCAGTCATTCACCAGCGCCAACCCGTCTTCGCCGATTGGCAAACAGGCCGATTGCTGGTGGCAGAGCTTCGCAAGGCACATGACCAAGGCTGCGTAGAGTCCATTGCGTGGGTGGTGATGCCTGACCATTTCCATTGGCTGGTGCAGTTGCAAAGCGGTTCGCTCGCGGAGGTCATTGGCGCAATAAAGGCCCGCTGTACTCAGGCCGTCAATCAGAAAAACGGGAAACAAGGGCCGTTGTGGCAGAGTGGCTTTCACGACCGTGCGATTCGTAATGATGAGGATTTGCTGCCGTTCGCCCGGTACATCGTGGCCAATCCATTGCGGGCTGGTTTGGTAAACAAAATTGGCGACTATCCACTTTGGGATGCCTGCTGGCTGTAACGTTTACTTTCAGCGACTCAAACAATCTGTGGCGAGGGGATTTATCCCCGCTCGGCTGCGCAGCAGTCGCAAAACCAATCAATGCGGTGTGTCAGAAACACTGCATTGGCTGGTTTTGGGGCGGCTTCGCCACCCAACGGGGATAAATCCCCTCGCCACAAAATCTCCAACCTCACAGCCATCTGCCGCTCTTCCAGATTTATTCAGCAACTCTCGCCACCCAACCCGTCACAATTTTTTCACCACTGCCAACCACCGTCTAAGCTTCAAACAAGTCCGATCAATCTGCGTGAATGGATCAATCGACTATGGGCGCTTTGTGGCAAACCGATTCGAGTAAATCTGTGGTTCCGACTGAGAGTGTGGATCAAGCGCCTGTCCCCGAAAAACCACGCCGTCCCCGGCATGGCTGGAAGGCTTTCTGGTTATTGCTGCTGATTATTGCAATCGTGGTGGGAATGGCTGCGGCCAAGGAAATGCGCACCTCGCGTTTCCAGTCGAGTGAGTTGAGCAAACTCGCCGCCTCGCTGACCTACAAACTGGAACCGGGCCCCAGTGAAGCGATTCACTACCCCGGCAACGGCCCTTTCGATTTGCGTCTGGGTTACAGCGCCCTCGATGAATTCCTGCCGCGTCTGCTCAAGCGCAATTACGTGATCACCGAGCAGACCCGCTTCTCCCCCGCCCTGCTCAGCTACACCGGCAAGGGCCTGTTCGTGCCCTATTCGGAAAAAATTCAGGCCGGCCTGACCATCACCGATTGCCGCGCCGCGCCGCTGTACAAATACAACTATCCGCAACAGCTCTACTCGAACTTCGCGGCGATCCCGCCGGTGGTGGTCAGCAGTCTGTTGTTTATTGAAAACCGCTTTCTGCTCGACCCTAAACAACCCCGTGCCAACCCGGCGGTGGACTGGCCGCGCTTCGGCATGGCGGCGTGGTCGCAAGTGGCGAAACTCCTCCATCTTCCCGGGCAATCAGCGGGCGGCAGCACCCTGGCGACACAACTGGAAAAGTACCGCCATTCGCCGGATGGCCTGACCGTGTCGGGCGCCGAGAAGATCCGCCAGATGATTTCCGCCAGCGTGCGCGCCTATCAGGACGGCCCGGACACCTTGGGCTCGCGGCAGAACATCGTCCGCGATTACCTCAACAGTGTGCCGCTGTCGGCAGTCCCGGGGCACGGTGAAGTGCACGGCATGGCCGAAGGCTTGCGCGTCTGGTACGGCAGCGATTTCAACAAGGCCAACGAACAACTCAACAGCCCAGCCACCGACCCGAAAACCATGGCCGACAAAGGTCTGGCCCTGCGTGAAATGCTCTCGCTGATGATCGCCCAGCGCCGTCCTTCGCACTATTTGACCAAGGGCCGCGAAGAACTCGCCGACCTCACTGACAGCCACCTGCGTCTGCTTAAACAGAACGGTGTTATCGACAACGCACTGGCCGATGCCGCACTCGCCAGCAAGGTCATCTATCGCGACTGGCAGACCCAGCCGACCATTCAGCCTATCGAAACCAATAAAGGCATCAGCGTCGCCCGCAGTCGCTTGGCGAGCATGCTCAACCGTCCGCTGTACGACCTCGATCGTCTCGACTTGTCCGCCACCAGTACCTTGCAAGGCGACCTGCAAATGCAGGCCACCGAGTACCTGAAAAAACTCGCCGACCCGGCCTTCGCCGCCGAAATCGGCCTGATGGGCGAACGCCTGCTGACGCCCACCAGCACCACCCAGGTTCGCTACAGCTTCACCCTGTTCGAGCTGACCCCGGATGGCTCGCGCGTGCGCATCCAGACCGACAGCACCGATCAGCCGTTCGACATTAATGAAGGCAGCAAACTCGAACTCGGCTCCACGGCGAAAATGCGCGTGCTGACCACTTACCTGCAAATCATCTCCGAGCTGCACGACAAATACGCGGGCATGTCGGTACCGGAACTGAAGAAAGTCGAGGTGCCGGATCAGGATCGCCTGAGCCGCTGGGTCATCGATTATCTGGTGCAAAACAAGGATCGCGACCTGTCGAAAATGCTCGGTGCCGCGCTTGATCGCAAATACTCGGCGAGCCCCGGCGAAGCGTTTTTCACCGGCGGCGGGCTGCACTTTTTCCACAACTTTCGCAAGGAAGACAACGGCCGCCTGCCGACCCTGCGCGATGCATTGCGCGAGTCGATCAACCTGCCGTTCATTCGCCTGATGCGCGATGTGGTGCGCTACGTCACCTACTCCGGCCCGAACAGCAGCGCCGAATTGCTGAAGGACGACCGCGACCCTCGGCGTCAGGAATACCTGGCCAATTTCGCCGACCGCGAAGGCACCGCGTTCCAGCTCAAGTTCTGGAAAAAGTACAAAAACAAAGACACTCAGGCGCGCCTCGAAACCTTCCTCGACAGCATGCGCCCGACCCCGATCCGCATGGCCGCCGTGCACCGCTATCTATTGCCGGATGCCAGTCAGGAAGACTTCAACACCTTCGTCCGCGCTCACCTCAAAGGCGCCAAGCTCAACGAAAAACTCACCGATGATCGCTTGATCCGCCTCTACGATTCCTACGGCCCGGGCAGCTATGATTTGCCCGATCAGGGCTTCATCGCCAAGGTGCACCCGCTGGATCTGTGGATGATGGGCTACCTGCTGCACAACCCGGACGCGACCTTCAGTCAGATCGTCAAAGCCAGTCACTTTGAGCGTCAGGAAGTCTATAGCTGGCTGTTCAAGAGCAAGCACAAAGGCGCGCGCGACAGCCGCATTCGCACCATGCTCGAGATCGAAGCGTTCCTTGAAATTCACCAGCGCTGGCAGAAAGTCGGTTACCCGTTCGACCACCTGGTGCCATCGCTGGCGACCGCGATCGGCAGCTCCGGCGACCGTCCTGCGGCGCTGGCCGAATTGATCGGCACCATCCTCAACGACGGCGTGCGCATGCCGACTTTGCGCATCGACAGCCTGCATTTTGCCGCCGGCACGCCGTACGAAACCCTCGTGACCAACGACCCTCACGTCGGCAAACGGGTGATGCCGTCCGAGGTCGCCACGGCCATGCGCGAGGCGCTCTCGCAAGTAGTCGACTCCGGCACCGCCAAGCGTGTTTCCGGCAGTTTCAAAACCGCCGACGGTACGCCGTTGGTCATGGGCGGCAAGACCGGCACCGGTGATAACCGCATCGAAGCGATTGGCTCGGGCGGGCGGATTCTCAGCTCGAAATCAATCAACCGCACCGCGACCTTCGTGTTCTACATCGGCGACCATCATTTCGGCACGCTGACGGCGTTTGTGCCGGGCCGTTCGGCGGAGAACTTCAAGTTCACCTCGGCGCTGCCCGTGCAGGTGCTCAAAGGCATGGCGCCGATTCTGTCGCCGTATCTGCAGCCTGACTCCCACACCCGCTGCGAGGTGCCTGTCGTCGCCCAGCGCAATTGAAATATTCGGTAAATCCCGCAAACACTGCGATACACAAACGATAACTATGTATCGCATGCCCTCCTGAGCAGCCGCGCAAACTGACATCCTTTCTACGCCAAAAGGATTTTGCGCATGTCTGATTCCCGTGCTCGGGGTATTCACTTCGAGACCTTGAAAAAGGCCATTCCCCACGTGCTGATCAAGGCCTCGGCAAAACGCCGGGCCGAACTGCGCGAGATCCGGCCGATACTGCCGGTCTGGTTCGCCAAGGCTTCCGCCGATAAGCAAACCCTGCTCAAGCCCGCCATCGAAGCCTTGCACCTGCGACAAAACGAACGGGACGCCCTGTTCGACAAAATCCAGAGCATCGAAACATTTGCCAAAAAACTGCTTGAACCGGAGCTGCACAAACTCGACCCGGGGCTGGATGCCGACGACACCTGGTTACGCCTGTACGCGCCGAAAAGCCTCGGCATTTTCGGCCTCAAAAGCGAGGCGTTGACGGTCAAGACCTTGTCACTGTTGCAAGCAGCTTTGCATAACTTTGAATACGACGAGACCCGGCCGGGCTTCTACGAGCCGAACTCCTGTTTCATCACTCGACCGGACACCAACGGTCATTTCGAACAGATCAATACGCCGGTGAGTGTCGACGTGTTTGCCCGTCTGTGCCGGCGTCTGAATATCGGCGAGCAATACCAGCGCTACCTGAAGGATTTTCTGCGCCCGCCCGGCAACCGTCTCGTCGAAAACCTGCTGCGGCAGATCAACGGCGCTTACTACAAACAATCCCTGCAGACTGCAGCCTCTCTGGCGCTGATCAAAAAGGACATCGGTCAGGCCGAATACAATCAGTTGATGAAAGTCGTCAAGGGGGACAGCGTCGTCATGGACGGCAAAAAACAACTGCGCTTTTGCGGCTTGAGCATCATGGGATTGCGCCTGACCGATTGCGTGTTGTTCATTCCGTGCGAGTTACATCGCTACAGCACCGGGTCGATAATCGCCTGGATCCCCGGTGACCCCGAACATCCGGTCAAACGCTACGCCAGCTTCGAGGCGTTCCAACAGGAACTGACCCGCCAACTGACCGCCCGCGCCAGCAACATCAGCACCGATGCCGGCTCGCCAACGTCGTATCAACTGTTCTTTAGCCGCTTCGTTGCGCAGAAGGACAGGCCGTATTACTTCAGACGCTTTAACGAGACCGTCAGCGATGGCCCGCCACGGACTTTGGTCGAGAAATGGCGCCATCACGAGCTGGTACAACTGGGCGAACGACTGGTGCTGCACGTAGACATTCCGCCACCGCGCGAATTCGGAGTTCGTCAGGATCCGCTGGAGTCGCCGAACTTCCACATCAGCGACTGCACCTTTACGGGCAAAGGCCCTTGGGAGGACTTCGAACTGTGGCCGGTGTTGCATGAAACCGCCCTCGATCAAATGATCAGCGACGCCAGAGTCCTTGCTGTACCCAACGCCGACGAGGACGCGAAAGCGCGCTCCGAACGCTGGGCCAATTATCTGAATATCGGCTTTATCGCCCTCGGCGCCTTTGCCCTGGTGGTACCCGGGCTGGGCGAATTGATGCTGGTTGTCACGGCCGGGCAGTTGCTCTACGAAACACTCGAAGGTGCGGTGGAGTGGAGTGAGGGTGATCGGCAAGCCGCGTGGATGCATTTCAGCGACGTCATTGAAAATCTCGCGATGGGCGTTGCGCTCGCACCGGTTTTCCACTTCACCGTTTCACCGTTTATTGAGAGTCTGAAAGCGGTTCGGCTGCCAAACGGTAAGACCAGGCTGTGGAAACCGGATCTTGAGCCTTATCGATATAAAGGTGCCGTGCCGCAGGATTTGCCGCATAACGGCCAAGGCTTGTATCAACACAACGGCAAAAACCTGCTGCGCCTGGACGAACATCATTACGAATTGTCCCGACAAGCGACGACCGGTGCGCTGACTGTGCGTCATCCCACGCGGCCGGACGGCTTTGAAGTATCAGTCAGAGATAACGGTGCCGGTAGTTATGTACTCGACGGCGAAGAACCAAGGCACTGGGATGACGCGACTCTGATGCGCCGAATCGGGCACACGGTTCAATCCTTCAGTGACCCGCAAGAGCTGGAACTGATCCGGCAAACCAGCGGCACCTCGCCTGGCGTTTTGCGTCGCATGTATCGCGACAATGCAGGACTGCCGCCCCTGCTCGCGGACACCGTGCAACGCTTCAAAATCGAACGCGATGTGCGCGGATTTGTTGAACAGGTCACCAGTACCGATCCGTCGCTGCAGGCCTTGGCACGTCGCGACCCGGCCAGTCAGTTGCAGATCATCGAAGCGCAAGGGCTATGGCCCGCCGGTGTGCCATTGCGGGTCAACGACAGTCGTGGCCTCACGCTGTGGGAATCGTCAGCGGCGAAAACCGTTCAAGGAAGAAAACTGGTCGTTCAGTTGAGCGACCAGCAAATCGCCAACGGTGAAGGATTGAGCATTGTCATGGACACGCTGAACCACCACGGCGCGCCGGTGGCGGTCGACAGTGAAGCAATCTTGCAAGCACGCATCGCCCGCGCTGCCAGATCTTCACGCAAGGCACTGTTCGATCAGCGTTACCAGCATGAGCGAAGCCCCGCCAGCCCGGCCAGACAACAACTCGAACAGTCATTTTCGCAACTGCCGGCGACAGTGGCCGAGACCTTGCTCGGCCATGCAACTCCCGCTGAGCTGGACTTGATGGATCAACATCAACACCTGCCGTTGCGCCTGAAACACCTCGCCCGTGAACTGCAATTTGAAACCGCTACCCGCCATGCCTGGCAAGGCTTTCATCACGATTGGCTGGCAACCGCCGACACCGAACGTCTGGCGCTCAACGCTCTGCGCCTCCACAGCGATGCGATGGCTGAACTGCGTATCGAGGTTCGCCAACAGTCGCCGCAGGGCACATTGATTTGCAGCGTGGGTGCCGAGGACGCGGCCACTGTTCGCACACTGGTCAAAGATCACGACTTCAAATACCTGGCCCATGACGTCCAGGGTCAGCCCCTGCAGGAACAAGCGGGCGACCTGTTTCAAGCGATCCTGACTGCATTGCCCGCTCGACAGCGCCAGGCATTGGGTTATCGACTCGATGACGCCGCCGGTTTCAAACAGTGGATCATGGCCAAAACCGAAGCGGCCAGCGTACGCCGCAGCCTTTTGGCCGCGCCACCGATCAGCACCGTCACGCCTACCGAAACCATCACCTTGCTGGGCGGCCCTGGCTATTCGCGGGTCGGAGAGTCTGTGGAGCAACGCATCCAGGATATTTATCCACACCTCAACGAAAACGAAGTGCAGGGGTTTTCCCGAGCCCTGAGCGCCGAGGGTGACGCAGAGTCAGGTATCCGTCGCATCGAAAATGATCTCGACACATTGCGCATCATCCTCGACACGTGGCGCTTCGAGGAGGTCATCAACTGGAACGCGGGCAATGGCGGTACGCACAATCTGGCATTCACGCTGGATGGAGGCCTGCACCTCACTGAACGGTTGATGGCTTGCTTCGAACGAAAATCCGTGGTTTTCGGCGAACGCAGCATCGCTCCGCAAGCCGGTTATACGCTGGATCTTTCATCGGAGTTGCGTCGCTACAACCTCGAACACTGGTGGAAAAAGCTACCCGACATCAAATCCTATCTCGATCAGGTCACCACCCTTTCAGTCGACAACGTGCCACTCTCTGAAGGGGCTGCGGGGCTGCTCAAAGACTTTCCTCACTTACGCCAGTTGAGCGCGCGAACCTGCGACCTGAAACGCCTGCCGGCCACCATTGGCAAAATGCGCCAGCTGGAAACCCTGCGCCTGTCGGGTAACCGGATCGAGTTGACGCCTGAAACCGTCGAACAATTGAAAAACTTCACACGCCTGCAAACCTTGCGTCTGGATGAAAATCCGCTGGGCCTGTCCCCCGATGTGAGTCGAATGCCACGCCTGAGCATTTTGTCGCTGAACGATACCGGCCTGACGGCCTGGCCCGAAGGTCTGTTCAAGAAGCAACGGCCCAAGCAGTTTTTCCTCGACATGCTGGGCAATCCTATTAATGAAATTCCGCAGGTGGTGCCGGGCTCCAACAACGCCTTTATCGTCGCTCGAACTCGCCTGATGGCCAACGAGTTGTCCGAGGTCAATCGCGTCCTTTACGAGCATTACCGAACCTCGGTAGGGCTGATTCCCGAGCATGTCGGGTCAGCCGCGACCACCGACATGCTCGGGCGCTGGCCTCTAAAGACCGACGCGCTGTTCACACGCATACCCGGTCTGGGCATTTACCGCCCGGAGGCCTGGCCCGATCTGGCTTCGGAACCCAATTCCAGGGGTTTCTTCAAAATCATCAATGACCTGACCCAGTCCGCCGACTATCGTGCCGGTGGCTCGGCACTGGAACAGTTGAGCGACCGCGTCTGGCGAATGATCCACGCCATCGACATTGATAAAACCTTGCGTCAGGAGCTGTTCGAAATGGCCATCGCCCCCGTCAACTGCCGGGACGCCGGGGCGCAGGTGTTCAATCAGATGGGGATCAAGGTGATGGCAGCCGAGGCCCGGCTGTCGTCGACGTCCAGAGAAATACTTGAACGAAAACTGGTGGTATTGGCCCGGGGTGCAGCACGTCTGGAGCATGTCGATGATGTCGCCCAGGCGGACATTCAAAGCCGTGGCGGCAATCCTGATGTCGTTGAGGTCTATCTGGCCTATCAGACGGGTCTGGCCCAGCGCCTGGATTTGCCGTGGCAATCGCAGAACATGCTGTTTCGGATTACGGCGGGCGTCGATCAGGCGAAAATCGACCTGGCTTTCGAAACGGTGACCGCGATGGAAGCTGGCGACGGTTTGGTCAACCGCATGCTCGAACAACCGTTCTGGAGCGACTATCTACGTGAGGCCTACCCCGACCAGTACTACGCCAATAAAGTCCGCTTCGAGGAAAAAGCCTCGGAACTGGACGACTTGCGCACCGTGCAGGCGCAGTGGGCCAGCTCAATGGATCCCTATCCGGAAAAAGCCGCGTTACGCGACAGGCTCAAGGATCTGGCGCGAAGGGTTGGCGTGCCCAAGGACCAAGTGCTGACCGGCCAGCCAATGCCCGATGCCTTGTATGATCGCCTGATTACCGATCTGGGCGATCAGGAGCAACAACTTGCCCGTCAGCAGACGCGCGATGCGCTGGAAAAAGCCGTGCTCTGAACCTGCGGGAACCGGTTGGCGGGCAGCCCTCCCATTGCCAACCGGCTCGCTTGATCAGCCGACCTCGGAATCCCAGATCACCGTGACGGTGCCCTTGTAAGTCGAAGCTCCGCTGGACAACATACGCTCGACATCAGCCTGTTCAACACCGAAGTGCAGCACCCCGGGTTTGCGATCAATGTAGATACCGGGCTCGAATAACTCGGTGCCCACGCCACTCACTCGCAAAGGTTGCCGAATCACAGGACGGTTGCCTGCGGAGGTCAGGCCTGAGGGCAACGTCACAGCGACTTGCAGCGGCACCGCGTGGCCATCCGGCTCATGCAGTGCGCAGGTATCGCCCAGCGTGTACTGACACTGCATTTGCATTTTGAATTGCGAGCTGGTCCACAGATTAAAGGTCTGATCGCGGAACAATCGTGTCGGTTTGCGCCCCTGATTGAGCCAGGCCTGCCAGCCACCTTCAGGTGTCAATTCAACTTTGTTGCCACCCGGGGGAATTTCTACCTTGAGCATATGCTCCACCGTCAGGGTGAAGTTCAACTGCAGCAGATTGTCATTAGGCATCATCAGATCGCCCATATCGAAATCCTTGCCCGGCCCCACCGTGTATTCGATGCTGCCAAGATATCGACCGGACTTCATGGCCAGCGGGTTAGGCGTACGCAGTTGGTAGCCGTAAACGAAGTAGCGAAAATAAAACGCAGGGATCAGAAACCGCGCCTGTTTGGCGCACACTCCGGCGTTCACCGGAACCTTCCAGAAACTGTTGTAGCCAACAGGCCCCGCTGTCGCACTGCCCACACCCAAACACGGAGCCGGTGCTTCCCGCCAAGACCCGCCCGTCCACAAAATGCTCCATGCCAGCGAAAAGTCGGTACCCGCCTGCTTCTCCACAATGTCAGTGACAGGTTCGAACAGGCCTGCCTCATGCCCAATGCCGGCAATGCGTACTTCAAGCACGTCCGTATCCCCGGACTCGTGGGTGACCACGATCCGCTGCCAATGGGAAGGTACCTTGGCCATCCCTCCCTGACGTGGATCAGTGTGAAAAGCCCGGATGGGCTCTTTGGCATTAAAAACAATGGGCGCGACCAAACTGAACAGACCCTCGGGTTTGCACTGATTGGGCAACTGAAGACAAAAGCCCTCTGAAGGCGTCTGGTTGATGAACTCGTTGCTTTGCGGATTGGCCGAGTCAGGCCGAAACAACGCTTCAATTTCTTTGACGGCCGCGGATGCCGGCAACGTCGCGAGACCCGCCATCAGCATGACGGTCAAACTTCGATATAGATTGATCATGATCCCTCACCCTTCATTCCCGGTAACCGGTCATCAAGCACCCGGCAACATCGCGTTGAACATCATGTTGACGTTGCCGAAGTATTTACCCGGTTTGTAGACGCCATCTCCGGGGGGCTGTGGAGTGATTTCCAGCAACACCCGGCGACCCTGCCGACCGTCCGCCGCAGACACCACTTCAACCGCCTCGCCCACTTTCAGTTCTCTGCCGTTGAACACGACCTGCAATTCGATCTCGTGGCCGGACTCGCCGCTGGACAGATACGCCAGACCGTCCAGACGTGCCTCGATCGCGCCCCCCTCGTTCTTCACATCAAAATCCTTGCGCAACCCACCGAGCGTCGAATTGAGCAAACTCCACGGTAACCGCTGCTCCCGGCTGATCCATCCGGGATCGGCCGGCAGCACATGAAACCTGGAAGTAGGGATGCTCACCGATACGTCAAACTCATACGCTTCGCGGGCTGCATGGGCGCAAGTGCACATCAGCCATAAGCCGCTCAGCGTCACCAGCGCAATCTTTCGCCTGTTCATGATTGATCCTCTGCCATTCGATCGGCCTTGTCCCTAACCCTTCACTTCCACTTTCTTTTTCGCCGCGCCTTCGATCACGGTGAAGCGGTATTGGCGCCCCGCCTGCTTGTCGAAGCGGAACGTGCGACCGGCGAGAATGTGGTGTTTGGTGGTCGGCTGGCAGTCCTGCTCGTTGCCCACGACGCAGTCCTTGAACTCGTCGATGACCACGACACTGTTGCCGTTATTGCGGATTTGATAGTGGCCGTTGCCGTCATCAACCACGCTGTCGAACCGGGTGTTTTTAGGGCGGACAAAGAACACCGTGCCATAACCGGCCAGCACCGTAACGCCAGCGGCAAAGTCTTTTTTGTAGTCGGCCTGCTCTTCATCCGTGAGCGCAAATTCGTCGGCGGCTTCAGGCACCACCGGCACAAAACGGACGCGGAAATAACGCTCCTTTTCACGCTCGCCCATGTACAACAAGCGCGTGCCTTGAGTGCCGTTGGCCGGCACAATCAGCCGCGCCGGGCTGGCCATCAGACCGTCGCGTGCCGTGGCACCGGCCTGGGATTGCAATGGAATTTCACGGGCATTGCCTTGCTCGTCGAAGAGCATTTCGAGGATGTTGATTTTGATGAACGCGGTGCTGTCACCACCGTTGAACACACGCTTCAGATAAGTGCTCTTGTCAGCATCCAGATAGTCGTAGACCACGCCGACATTGATCTGCGGAGCGGCAAAAGCGAGGGGTGCACACAAGAAAAAACCAATTGCCAACAAACGTTTCATGTTCGATTTGCCTCTGTATTTTCAACACAGCCGCAACGGGCTGTCACAGCGAGTGACGGGTTTAAGGTCTGATCAACCTGCGGTTTCAAGAGCAATAGCGTTGTCCGCCAACGTATCCGGCGTGCAGCGCAAATCACCAATCATCAGCACGTTGTTTTCCACCCGGGCGGCATCGGTGTTCAAACGGAACCGGCAGAGCAATTGATCGCCCTGACGCACTTCCAGGGTCGGCGCTCCGGCGTTCATTTCCATCGAGAAGAATCCGTCGACTTCACTCACGCCACGGCTGGCGTGGTTGATGATGTGGTGGCCCTTGAGCGGCTGGCCTTTGGGGTCGATCAAGCGGCCAAGCACGGTCAGGGTTTTCATCACGCGGATTTTTCGATAGTCCACGCCGCCCTTGTTCAAGTGGTAACTCGTGCGTGCCGGTTGGATCGCCGCAGCCGGGACGTCGTTGCCTTCGAAATCGAAGCTCACCGTGCCGTTTTTGTAAGCGGTGATCGGGATGAAGTTTCGCCCTGGCCGCAGGTTGGCGCTGCCACCGCTCAAGTCATCGGCGCGCAGGGCGATGTCGTCCAGATCAGACTCGACATCAACGATCATCCCGGCGCCACCTCGATCGTGTTGGCTGGTCATGGCGATGTATTGGCCACTCAGCGCCACGGTGCTGTCGAGGTTCAAACCGCCGGAAAAATTGTTGTTATACGACGAGCGCTGAATGAAGCCGTCGCCGTTGACTGCGTCGCTCTGAAAGCTGCTAGTCCCGGAAAGCCCCAGACCGTAAGTGTCGGTGATCGCCGTGGCCGAGACGCTTTGCAGCACGTGATCCTGCAAGTCTTTGCGATAGGTGACGGACGCATTGTTGTCACGCCCACCATCGCGTGAAGTGCGCGAGCCAAGGCTGCCGGAAATCTGCTCGCCCGGCCCGCCCAGCGCCAGGCTGACACTCAGGTCGACCCCGCGATTGCGCGCATCGCCGCTGCTGAAACTGCCCGGGCGGTCGAACACCGAGAAGCGCCAGTTGGCATCGCTGCCAAACAATTCGCCGCGCTGCGTCCAGCCGAGATCGAGACCGACACCTTCGATATTGCCGTCGCTGTGCGAGACCCGTGCGTTGATCGAACTTTTGTTGCTGACCCGATGATTGACCGACAGCGCCGAGTTGCTGGTCTGGCCGATGAACACGTTGCGCTGCCGTACTCGCGTGCCGTCGGGCAGGGTTTCGTAGGTGTTGGTGGTATCGAGCCAACTGCGGTTGTGGGTCAGGAAAATACTGCCCGAGCCGTAGCTGTACATGCCTTGCAGATCGAGGCCGGTGCCGTGGTCTTCGGTTTGGTAAACATTGCCGAACACACTGGTGTTGTTGGCCAGCGTCCAGTCGATCGAGGTGCCGTACTGCAGTTTTTCGCTGATCTGCCGCCCGGAAAATCCGACGATGACCCGTGGATGCAGCAAGTAGTTGAACGCTGCGCCCGCCGTCATGCCGCCGGACGCCTGATCGTCCCAGTTGCTCCACAATTTGCTCTCGCGCCCGGCGAACACGTTGTAGCGCCAGCGCTCGTCATGATTGCGCCAGTTGTTCGGTTTGTAGATCAGCTCGGACGTGGTGGAGGTGATCTGGCCGTCTTCGATCAGGCGCACTTCAACTTCATAGATGCCGCCGGGTAATGGTCGGGTGTCCAGAGTTTGCAGACCGGCGTCGACCGGTTGCGTGTTGATCAACATGCCGTTGCGATAAATCTCCACCGAAGCCTGGCGGTTCGCGGTGACGTAGAGCGGATAAACGCTGGGTTTCGGATTGTCGATCGCGAGGCTGTCGGAGCTGCCGTACATGGCGCCCACCGCCGTGTCCGGGCTGACACCGAACGAACGCGGCTGGCGGGTCAGGCCTTCGGAATCGGGCATAAAATAGCCCAGGCGAACAAAACTGCCCTGCAGCTCTTTCTGGCTGTAGAGCTCTTGCACGGCGTGATACATCTGCTCATCCGAACCGCCCAGACGGGCCATTTGTACGTTCAGGCTTTGTGTCCAATTGCCGAGGCTGCTGCTGGTGACCAAGCCGTAACGACCACCAAGATCCTGATCCTGACCGCCGTTGAGGTTGAGCTGGTTACGCACGATCAACCCGGTGCTGCCGGACTTCGGTTGCAGGTAATAGCGCGGCGCCTGGCTATCGCGCTCAGCATTCTCGGTGACGATCGATACCAGCGAATTTTCCAGGTTGTAGTGCACGGCGAGCATCTGCGCCGGGCAACTGCCCTGACAGTTGCCCAGCAGCACACCCCGACCGAGATAGTCGGCCCAGACATCGCGTTCGATGGCAGTGAAGTTACTGTCGGTGCTCTCGGTAAATTCGAGCAGGGTGATGCGATCATCGCGAGATAAAACAATCATCGCTTCGCCCAAAAACTGTTGGTCCAACTCCACACGCACCGCAAGTGGCACATCAAAGAAGTGCTCTTCGAATTCACTCGGCAACCCTTTTGCCTGCGCCAGCAAGTTACGTGGCGTATGACGGTCATCCGTAGGCGCAGCCAAGGCATTGGCACATAAAAAAAGTGCAAGCGCTGCCGCGATGGGTGTCATCGGAAACATGAACTTAGTTACTCTTTTTGTTTGATCGGCCAAACGCCGACCGAACGCTAATAAATAGCGACCGGCCGGGCGTACCCATTGCCAAAGACTGACAGTGGTCGAAAGCGCTTTATTGCGTAATGCGCGGAATGGCGTCGAACATCACCACCGGAGTGGCGGTGTACAGGCCGGATTGGCCGTCGGCCGGTTTGGCGGCGGTGATCACCAGATCAGCACGCATGCCGCCGTTGGATTCGGTGTCGCCGACAACTTCTTCAGACGCGCCGGTGAGGGTTTTACCGTTGAAGGTGTACGTCAGCGCAATGGTATTGGCACCGTTGAACAGAGGCTGTGGGCCACCCTCAACGTAAGCACCGACCGAGCCCTGGGTGTGCTGGATGTCATAGGTACCGCGCACCGGGGACAACGTGCCAGCGCCGATGACGTAGCGCATTTCTTCGTTTTTGCCGAAGTTCGGATCGACCGGCTGTGCATGGAACACCTTGCTCGGAATGTCCGCGACGATATTGATGGCGGTGCGCGATTCTTCAGCCGCAAAGGCCACCGAAGCACCCAGTGTCAGCATGGCCAGAGGAGTAGCGATTGCAAGTTGCTTGAGCATGATTAACTTCCTGTCATTTCGTTGTGGGAGTTGGCTGAAGTCCTGCACCTCATTACAGGTCTGAATAACAAAGCCAGCTGGGCTCAGACATGTAAGAAAGTGGACGTTCAACGCCGGGGAATATTCCGCTATTCCCACCACGAAATAAGCAGGCCGTTTCTGACGCACGCGTAGCCCAAGTGCTATTTGACTTGAAAGAAAAAAAGCAACTTTCAAGAAAAACACCTGAGCAACTGTAAGACCGGTACTACATCAGGACAAAATGAAAAAGTGGCAGGCTATGCAACTTCTGTAAGAACCAAACTACACGCACAACAAAATAAGGAGGTGATCGATGCTTTAGAGTAATTAACCAAACTAACTGAAAGTTGTATAGGCATTTATTGTTACCGGCGCCGCGAAAAAATCCTGCCCAATTGCCCCTTGCGCCAGCTGCGCGCTCGTGCAGACAGCTCGACCGTTGGTCATTTCAGCTTGATCAGGCCATAAGATATATCTTAAGTTGTATCTAAACACGACGAGAGAAGTCTGAAATGAGAGACCATCATTCCCCCCACCGCGAACATGGCGACGGCCGTGACGGCTTCGAAAAACGCCCCGGTCGCGAACGCGGCGGCCGCGGCCCACGGGTGTTTGCCCCCGGCGATTTGAAATTGCTGCTGTTAGCGTTGATCGCGGAACAGCCGTGCCACGGCTATGACCTGATCCGCCAGATCGAAGGCATGTTCGACGGCGCCTACAGCCCGAGCCCCGGCGTGATCTACCCGACCCTGACCTTCCTCGAAGAAAGCGACCTGATCGCTGGCGACGCCGAGGGCGGGAAAAAACGCTACAGCGTCACCGAGGCCGGTCGTTTGTCTTTAAGCGAACAAGCCGTGGCGCTGGATGGCGTGCGCATGCGCATCGACGTCAGCAAACGTTCGCTGCGCGGCCATGACCGCCCTGCCGAAATTCACGAAGCGGTGCACAACTTGCGCCACGCCTTGCAAATGCACCACGGCCGCTGGAGCCCGGAAGAAATCCTGCGTGTGCGTGACCTGCTCAACGACACCGCGAAAGCCATCGTCGACGGCCCCGCCGTTCAACCTGCCTCGGAGAAAGCCGAATGACTGCAGTCGATACCCAAACCATTCACCGCGTGATGCACGAAATCAAACGCCGCAAGCTTGAAGTGTTGCGCGTGGTTGACCTGACGCCGCGCATGCGCCGCATCACCCTCGGCGGGCCTGAGCTGGCCGGGTTTATCAGCCTGGGCACGGACGATCACGTCAAACTGCTGTTCCCGCAGAACGCCGAGCAGGCCGCCGCGCTGGAAACCATGGTGCTCGGCGCCGGCAAGGACGATGGGCCGAAGCCTGAGATGCGCGATTACACGCCGCGCCGTTACGACCTGGATGCACTGGAACTGGACATCGATTTTGTGCTGCACGGTGACGGCCCTGCGTCGACCTGGGCTGAGCAAGCTGCACCGGGACAATTCCTGCACATCGGTGGGCCGCGTGGCTCGATGATCGTGCCGGATATTTTCGACAGCTACCTGCTGATCGGCGACGAAACCGCCCTGCCCGCCATCGCCCGCCGCCTCGAAGGGCTGGCGGCGAATCGTAAAGCGCTGGTGGTGATCGAAGTGGAAAACGGTGCGGAACAGCAAGTGCTGGAGAGCGCGGCGCAGGTCAATGTGATCTGGGTGTTGCGTGAGGGCGGCCAGGATAACCTGCTGACCACCGTGAAGCAGTTGCAGGTGCCGAAGGGCAATCAGTACGCGTGGGTGGCGACGGAGACCAAGGTGTCACGGCAGATTCGCCGGGTGCTGATTGATGAGCACGGGCTGGATGAACAACTGATCAAAGCCGTCGGCTACTGGCGCGCTGAGGGCACTTCTGAAGATGAGTGACACAAATCCCCTGTGGCTGGGAATTACCTGTTTCTGCTGATCACCTGTGGTTAGTGATGACCTGTGGCGAGGGGATTTATCCCCGCTGGGCTGCGAAGCAGCCCTGAAACCGGGCACTGCGGATTACCTGACACAACTCATAGAATGTTTTGGGGCCGCTTCGCAGCCCAACGGGGATAAATCCCCTCGCCACAGGTTTCTCATTTACCACCGGTTCATCACTGATCTAAAGATCGGGTTGCGCGCCAGCGGTCGAGGCCGATCACCAGCAACCCAATCACCACAAACCCCAGCAATATCCCCCCGGCATTGATAAACACCTGTGGATAACCCAACACCGCGACATCAATGAACGGATACGCATACGCGCCGAGCAAATGCCCGCGCAGCAAGGCGTAGATGAAGTACACCAGCGGATAAATCAGCCACAGCGGCAGATGCCACAGGCGCAACGTGCGCTTGGGCACGCACACCCACCAGTACCCCAAAAACAGCAGCGGCATCACGTCGTGCAGCAATTCATCGGCAACAAACTGCCAACCTTCCGGGTGCCACAAATGCCGCAGCAAAATGCTGTAGGCCAGGCCGACCACGACAATGCTCACGGCAATCCCACTGCTCACCCACGGCTGTAGAAACCAGCGACGTGCAGCGGACTCACGCTCGGTCACTGCACACGTCAGCACCGTCGCCACCAGCGTATTCGTCCATATCGTGAAGTAACTGAAAAAGCTCACCAGCCCGCCTAACAGACTGGCGCTGACGCTTAAGCGTGCGAAGAAAATCAGGTGCAGCTGAATAGCCAACCCCGCCCAACCCAATACGGCCGCGCAGGTGATCAGGCGATGGCGCCAGACGGCGTCCATCTCAGAGTGGTCGCTTGGTGCGCATCAACTTAACGTACAGACGCTCGACCTTCTCCCGCGCCCACGGGGTTTTGCGCAGAAACGTCAGGCTCGACTTGATGCTTGGATCGCTTTTGAAGCAGCGAATATCAATGCGCTCGGCCAGCCCCGACCATTCGTAATGAGTCACCAAAGCGTTGAGGATCTGTTCGAGGGTGACGCCGTGCAGCGGATCGGGGGTTTGGTCGTTCATGCCAGGCCTTTGGGCGAAGTGAAAAATGCGGAAGCCGCGCACCTTAGCCGAGGGGGTGGTTCGGTGGAAGGGCTTCCTTCAAATGTAGGTCAAGGTCAAAAGATCGCAGCCCTCGGCAGCTCCTACTGGTGCACGCATTTCAATGTAGGAGCTGCCGAAGGCTGCGATCTTTTCGCACTGTTACCAAATCTGAAAGGATGCATGTTCACAAAAGGCCTTTGTCTTTTTGTTACAGATCATTATCCTGCCGCCCTTCAGCTGAATCGCTTCACTGCCTGCGACATATTGAAGCGCTCAATTTGCACCCCGAAAACACCAAAAAAAGACTTATTCATGCCCGATTTTTCCTTCTCCCGAGACAGCGCTATCTCAGCCCTGCGCGCCATCGGTGGCTGCACCGCCCTTGGCCTCGCCACTTGCGTCCAAGCGGCTCCCGCGTTCGACAGTGAATCACCGTACATGCTCGGTGACTGGAACGGCACGCGCACCGAACTCTCGGAAAAAGGCTACGACTTCAAACTCGATTACACCGGCGAAATGGGCAGCAACCTGCACGGCGGTTACGACCATGACCGCACCGCGCGTTACAGCGATCAGTTCGGTCTGGGCACGCACCTCGATCTGCAAAAGATCCTAGGCTGGGACGATGCCGAGTTTCAACTGACCATCACCAAACGCAGCGGCAACAACATCAGCAACGATCGCATCAACGATCCGCGCGTTGGCGGCTTCACTTCGGCCCAGGAAGTCTGGGGCCGTGGCCAGACCACGCGCCTGACGCAGATGTGGTATCAGCAGAAATTCTTCGATCAGAAACTCGACATCAAAGTCGGCCGTTTCGGCGAAGGCGAAGACTTCAACAGCTTCCCGTGCGACTTCCAGAACCTCGCGTTCTGCGGCTCGCAGGTCGGCAACTGGGTCGGCGGCATCTGGTACAACTGGCCGGTCAGTCAGTGGGCGCTGCGCGTCAAATATCACCTGACCCCAGAGTTGTACGCGCAGGTCGGTGCCTATGAGCAGAACCCGTCGAACCTCGATCGCGGCAACGGCTTCAAACTCAGCGGCAGCGGCACCCAGGGCGCAATCCTGCCGATCGAACTGGTGTGGACGCCGAAGCTCAACGGCCTGCCGGGCGAATACCGCGCCGGTTACTACTACAGCAACGCCAAAGCCACTGACGCTTATAAAGATCAGAACGGCCAACCGGCGGCCCTCAGTGGCGAAGCCTATCGCAGTGCGTCGAGCAAACACGGCGTGTGGCTGGGCATTCAGCAGCAAGTCACCAGTGTGGCCAGTGACAACAGTCGCGGCTTGAGCGTGTTCGCCAACGGCACGATGCACGACAAGAAAACCAACGCGATCGACAACTACGTGCAGGCCGGCATTACCTACAAAGGCCCGTTCGACGCGCGCGCCAAGGACGACATCGGTTTCGCCCTCGCCCGCGTGCACGTCAACCCGGCGTACCGCAAAAACGCCGAAGCGACGAATCAGGCCAATGCCGTTTACGACTATGACGATCCGGCGTTCTTGCCACCGCAAGACACCGAATACAGCGCCGAGTTGTATTACGGCGTGCATGTAACAAATTGGCTGACCATACGTCCGAACCTGCAATACATCCGCCACCCCGGTGGCGTGAACGACGTCGACGACGCCCTGATCGGCGGGATCAAGATCCAGTCCTCGTTCTAAAGAACCACACAGATCCCCTGTAGGAGTGAGCCTGCTCGCGATAGCGGTGTTTCAGGCGACATCTCCAGTGACTGAAACAGCGCTATCGCGAGC
>NZ_JASCPK010000087.1:0-25072 GCF_029959385.1 Pseudomonas sp. PS01303 | reverse complement strand
CGCGATAGCGGTGCCACAGTCGAACTTCATCTAACTGATCCACCGCAATCGCGAGCAGGCTCACTCCTACAGTGACCTGTGGTCAGTTTCATAATTTGGAATACCCCCATGAAGATCACCCCGATCCTCACGCAATTGCGTGCGCAATGCCCCAGCCTGGCCGATCACATTTCGGTGGGGGTCGATCTGGCGTTGTTGCAGGGCAATTCCGCTCTGCCGACACCTTCGGCCCACGTGCTGCCGCTCGCCGATCTGGCCAGCAACAGCACCGCACAAAACCTCACCACCCAACCGATCCGCGACCGCTTTGAAATCGTTCTGGCGCTCGATGCCAGCGACCCTACAAAAGCGCTGGATCTGTTGCACGACCTGCGCGCCGAACTGTGGCGTGCGCTGGTGGGTTTCAAGCCCGATACCGACTACAGCGCCATCGTCTACGACGGCGGTGAACTGCTGTCGATCAACAGCAGCCGGGCGTTTTACCGGCTGCGCTTTTTTGCCGAGTTCCAGCTCGGCCGCAATCTGCCGAGTCAGCCTGCGGAGAGTTGGCACGAACGCGAACTGGACGGTTTGTCGTCCTTCACCGGGGCCACCGTGCGGGTCGATGCGATCGACCCGGCCGACCCCAATCTGAAACGCCCGGGCCCCGATGGGCGCGTGGAAATGACTTTCTCTGGAGACGTAACCCCATGAGCAATCGCATCACCGTACTGCCGGCCGCCGGCCGCGTCGTACCTGACCCGGAGGCGGGCGATCTGCTGCCGCTGGAAGGCCGTGAAGTGCTGGACAGCGCCTGGTGGCGCCGACGTCTGGCCGACGGCGATATCACCCTCAAAACCGCAACCGCTAAACAAAAGGGAGCCAAATAATGGCGATCGGATTCAGCAACATCCCCGCGGACATTCGTGTACCGCTGTTCTATGCCGAAATGGACAACTCGGCCGCCAATAGCGCGAGCTCGACTCTGCGTCGTTTGATCGTCGCTCAGGTCAACGACAACATTGCGCCGACCGAGGTCGGCAAACTGGTGTTGGTCTCCAGCGTTGCGCTGGCCAAAAGCATCGGCGGTCAGGGCTCGATGCTCGCCGCGATGTACGAGACCTTCCGCAAGGCTGACCCGATCGGCGAGATCTGGTGCCTGCCGCTGCACAACGCTGAAGGCGCGGTCGCCAAAGGCGTGCTGACCCTGACCGGCGCCGCCACTCAGGCTGGCGTGCTGAATCTGTATGTCGGCGGTGTGCGAGTGCAAGCCACCGTGGTCAACGGTGCTACCGCCGCTCAGGCCGCCACCGCGCTGGCGCAGAAAATCAACGCCACGGCCGATCTGCCGGTGAGCGCTGCCGCTGCCGAAGGTGTGGTCACCCTGAACGCCAAATGGACGGGCGACAGCGGCAACGACATCAGCCTGCAATTCAATCGTCTGGGCAAGAGCAACGGCGAAGAAACTCCGGCCGGTCTGACCGCCGCAATCACCGCCATGACCGGCGGCGCCGGTGTGCCGGATCAGGTCGAAGCCATCGCCGCACTGGGTGATGAGCCGTTCGAATTCATCGCGCTGCCATGGTCCGATCTGTCGACGCTCAATACCTGGCAAGCGGTCATGGATGACAGCACCGGTCGCTGGTCGTGGGCCAAGCAATTGTTCGGTCACGTCTACAGCGCCAAGCGGGGCACCGTCGGCACTCTGGTTGCCGCCGGCCAGGCGCGCAACGACCAGCACATGACCATTCAGGCGCTGGAGCCGGGCGTTCCGCAACCGTTCTGGGTACAAGCCGCTGCATTGGCTGCACGCACCGCCGTATTCATCTCCGCCGACGCCAGCCGTCCGACGCAAAGCGGCAGTCTGCCGGGTGTCGACCCTGCGCCGGCGAGTGAGCGCTTCACCCTGACCGAGCGTCAGTCGCTGCTCAACTACGGCATCGCCACTGCGTACTACGAAGGCGGTTACGTGCGCATCCAGCGTTCGATCACCACCTACCAGAAAAACGCTTACGGCCAGGCCGACAACTCCTATCTGGACAGCGAAACCATGCACCAGTCGGCGTTCATCGTGCGCCGTCTGCAAAGCGTGATCACCAGTAAATACGGTCGGCACAAACTGGCTTCCGACGGCACCCGTTTCGGCGCCGGCCAGCCGATCGTCACGCCGAGCACCATTCGCGGAGAGCTGATTGCGCAGTACGCCAAACTCGAACTGGAAGGTCACGTGGAGAACGCCGAGCTGTTCGCCGAGCACCTGATCGTCGAGCGCGACGTGCAGGATCCTAGCCGCGTGAACGTGTTGTTCCCGCCGGATTACATCAACGGTCTGCGCGTGTTCGCACTGCTCAACCAATTCCGTCTGCAGTACGACGACGCGGCTTGATCCGCACGTTTGACGGCAAGCATTCAGCCCACCTCGCGTGGGCTTTTTTATTCAAGGGAGTAACACCATGGGTCAACTGATTGCAGGCACCTGCTACGTCAAAGTCGACGGCGCACAACTGACGATCAACGGCGGCTGCGAAGCCCCGCTGATGTCCACCAAACGCGAAACCATCGTGCCGGGTTTTTACAAGGAAACCGACGTGGCAGCGTCGTTCAAAGTGACCGCGCTGCACACCCCGGACTTCCCGCTCAAGCAACTGATCGAAGGCGTCGACATGACCGTCACCTGCGAATTCAGCAACGGCAAAGTCTACGTGCTGGCCGGTGCGTATCTGGTTGAAGAGCCAGTCTCCAAAGGCGATGACGCCGCTATCGAACTGAAATTCGAAGGCATCAAAGGAACCTGGCAATGAGCGGCGCCGTGAAGCTTCAAGTCGCGATCGAAGCTCACGGCGAGCCCCTGACCGAACTCGTTCTGCGCCGCCCGACGGTGCAGGAAGTGCGAGCGATCAAGGCGCTGCCGTACAAGATCGACAAGAGCGAAGAAGTCAGTCTCGACATGGACGTAGCGGCCAAATACATCGCCGTGTGCGCCGGCATTCCGCCGTCGTCGGTCAACCAGCTGGATCTGGCCGACCTCAACGCGCTGAGCTGGGCCGTTGCGAGTTTTTTCATGAGTGCGGCGTCTGCGCCATCACCGACCTGATCGCAGTCGCCTATGACCTGGCCTGGTTCTGGAAGGTTGACCCCGAACAGATGATGGCCAGGCCACTGGATGTGCTCCGCGAATCGCTGGAGCACGCGCAACGGATCAATGCGATGCAGCAGGTGCAGTGATGGCAGACACAGAAAGCAAACCCAAAACATCGGTGCTGATCACTGGCATCGATGAGCTGTCGCCCAAGCTCGGTGCGCTTCGCGAGAAAGTCGACAGCTTCAAGAAAAACCTCGAACAGACCGGCCTCGGCAAACTCGACATCAGTGGCCTGTTCAAGGGCGGCAGCGTGATCACGCCGTTCGTGGACGGAATCAAATCGGCAGCGGCATTTCAGGGCAAATTGACTGAAGTCAGCGCGACGGCAAAAACCGTCGACCTGCCCGCCGCACCGAAAGCCGCTGCGCAGAACATGAACGTGTTCAGTGCGTCGATGGAAAAGGTTTCGGCCGCCATCGACGCTGCATTGGTGCCGGCAGTCGGTGCCGTGGTGATCGGGCTGGAGCCGATGATGACGCAGTTCGGCAGCCTGCTCGCCGACAATCCGAAACTGGTCGAAGGGCTGGCCGCGGGGGCCATCGCCTTCTCGGCGATGCAAACCGCTGTCACCGGTGCCACACAGGTGTTCGATGTCATGAGCATGGTGCTCAAGACCAACCCGATCATGCTAATCGCCATGGGCATTGCCGTGGCGGCCGGATTGATTGTCGCCAACTGGACGCCGATCAACGGGTTCTTCAAGGGCATGTGGGAAAGCGTGAAAAATGCCGGAGCCAGTGCAATGGCGATCTTGCGCTCGGTGCTTGACTGGCGACCGCTCGATACGCTGGCAGCGCTTTGGCAACCGGTCACGGGATTCTTCTCGGGGATCTGGGACAGGGTCAAAGCGGTGACTAGTCCGTTGATCGACTTCTTCAAGAGTGTTTTTTCATGGACGCCGTACGGCATGATCCTGGACAACTGGGGGCCGCTGACTGGCCTGTTTTCGGCAATCTGGGAATTGCTCAAGGCCTTGAGTGTGCCGGTGATGTCGTTCCTGAGAAACCTCTTCGATTTCTCGCCGATGCAGATGATCCGCAGTGCCTGGGGCGGAGTGGTGACGTACTTCGAGCCGATGTTCACCGGGCTGCGAAAAATGGCGCAGTCCACCAAGGATTTCCTGGCGGATGCGTTCGACTTCTCGCCGATGCAGATGATCAACAGTGCATGGGGTGGTGTCGTCACGTACTTCGAACCGACGTGGACAGCGCTGCAGTCCGCCGTGCAGAAAACCCGTGAAGCTTTCCAGACCCTGTTCGACTTCTTTCCAATGGATATGATCAGCAGCGCATGGGGCGGTGTCGTCGGGTTTTTTCAACCGATTTGGGCCGCTTTGCAAACGTCGGTGCAACAGGTCAAAGGCTTTTTCACAGACCTGTTCGACTGGTCGCCGCTGGAGCAGATTGCGCAATTCTGGCAACCGATCGGTGAAGTCTTTTCGGCGCTGTGGGGCGTGGTGCTGGCGGTGTCCGCGCCCGTCGTGGATTTTCTGCACACGCTGTTCGAATGGAAACCGCTGGATCAGATCATCGAGAGCTGGGGGCCGATCACCGAGTGGTTCGGCGAGTTGTGGCAAAAGCTGCAAACCGTCATCGCACCGATCAAGGAGCTGTTTGACGGTGGCTTCGCCGGGTTGATCGCCAAGGTCACTGGCAAGGTTGAGACCCTGACTGAAGCGCAACGCCAGACCAATGCCGAAGGCAAGGGTGAGCTGGCGCCGGCGTTCTTTGGTGCAAGCCCGCAAGCTTCGGCGGACGGCGCGTTGTCGGCGGGTTCGCTGCCACAATCCTCCAGCGCCCTGATTCAACAAAGCGCAATCAACAACCGCACGCAACTCGAAGGTGGCCTGACCGTCAGCTTCGTCAACGCGCCGCCGGGGCTGCGCACCGATCAACCACAAACCAATCAACCGGGCCTGGCGCTGTCGTCGCGCATCGGTTATCGCTCGCTGTCGGCAGGAGGTTCCAATGAACTGGCGTGACCGTTTATTGCCGGCATCCTTTCGTGGTGTCGGTTTCTGGATCGATCAGGCGAAAACCCCGGTCGGTCGCAAGGGGCAGTTGCACGAATACCCGCAACGCGACCTGCCGTTTTTCGAAGACCTCGGCCAACAAGCCAAGACCCACGACATCACCGCATTCATCATCGGCGCCGATTGCCTGGAGCAGCGTGACAAGTTGCTCAAGGCGTTGGAGGCGGGCAGCGGTGAGCTGGTGCATCCGTGGCTCGGACGCCTGCAAGTCAAGGTCGGCGAATGCGACATGACCCACACCCGCCAGGACGGCGGTATGGTCACGTTCACGCTGAAGTTCTATCCCGATCAGCCGCTGCCGTTTCCGACGGCAACCGTCAGCACGCAGAAAGTCTTGTTGGTGAAAGCCGACTCGCTGCTCGGTTCTGCGGTGGCGCGTTTCGAACAGGCAATGACGCTGATCAAGGCTGCGCGGATCGGCATCGCCAATCTGCGCAACAGCCTCACCGGGGTTTACGAGGTGATCAAAGAGCAGCTGAAACCGCTGATCGCGCAGTACAGGCAGATCACTGAGCTGGTGAAAGCGGTCAAGGAATTGCCCAGGGAAGTGGCAGCGGAATTCAAAGGCTTGCTCGGCGATATCAAGGAGCTGAAAGCGTTCGCGAAGGAGGGCTACCGTGGCGTGATTGCCGACGTCTCCCAACAACTCGAAGCGATCCGTAAAGCCGATGCGCCGAAGATCACCACCGGCAAGGACACCAACGCGGCGGCGCAAGCCATGGCCGATCTGGTGCAGGACACGCTGCTGGTCAAAGTCGCGCAATGGGTGGCGTCGATGCCGGTGGCGACCACGCCGGTGAAGCTGCAATCGACACCGTCGGTGGGGCAACAGGCGACCACGCCGGTGACCCGTCAGGAAGTGCCCGTCAGTGATGACATGCAGGCCCTGCGCGAAGCGGTGAGCGCGGCGATTGATCCGATGCTGGACAAGGCCGGTGCCGCACATTTTCAGGCGATCAACGATGTGAAAGAGGCGTTGATCAATCACCTCAAAGCGGTGGCGTCGTCCGGTGTGCGGCAGGTCAGCAAGTCGTTTCAGGAAAGTTTGCCGGCGCTGGTGGTGGCCTATAAACAGTTTGCTGATGCCACTCGCGTCACTGAAGTGATTCAACGCAACGGTACTGTTCATCCGTTGTATCTGCCGCCCAACGACGTGAAAGTTTCCAGGGAGTAAGCCATGAGCGAGATGGATAATCGCGTCACGCTGACGGTTAATGACATGGAGTACGGCGGCTGGAAAAGCGTCGAAATCAGCGCCGATCTGGAGCGTCAGTTTCGCAGCTTCAAACTGGATATCACTTGGCAGTGGCCGGGACAAACTGTGGATCAGCGGATCAAACCCGGCGACCCCTGCGAAGTGAAAATCGGCAAGGATCTGGTGCTCACCGGTTATGTGTTCAAAGCGCCGATCAGCTATGACGGACGCCAGATCAGCCTGAGCATCGAAGGCAGTTCCAGGACACAGGATCTGGTCGATTGCGCAGCCGCCAACCGGCCGAATCAATGGCAGGATCAACCGCTGCTGAGCATCGTCGAGGCGTTGGCGAGTGAGTATTCGCTGAAGGTTGTCAACGAAATTCCCGAGACGTCGCGGCTGGCCAAACACACGATCGTGCCGGGTGAAACGGTGTTCCAGTCGATCGACCGTTTGCTCTCGTTGTTGCGGGTTTTTTCCACCGATGACGAGCAGGGCCGGCTGGTGCTGGCCAAGCCCGGCAGCGGCGGTCGTGCCAGTGATGCGCTGGAACTGGGCAAGAATATTTTGTCGGCCAATGCGCCGATGGATCAGAGCCAGGTGTTCTCCGAATACCGGGTGATCGGTCAGCAAAAAGGCTCGGACATCCAGAGCGGGGCGGCGGTCAGCGAAGTTGAATCGACGGCGGCTGATCTGACCTTCAAACGTCGGCGCACCACGGTGATCAACGAGGGCACGCAACTGACCTTTGAGTTGGCGCAGCAGCGTGCCCAATGGGAAAGCGCCACCCGCCTGGGCCGCGCGCAAACCACCACGTATCAGGTGCAGGGCTGGCGTCAGGCCAACGGCGATTTGTGGCGTCACAACACGCTGGTGCGGGTGAAAGATCCGGTGCTTGGTTTTGACGGCGACATGCTCATTTCAAAAGTGACGTATTCATTGTCGGCACAAGGCTCGGTGACCACGCTGCAAGTGGCCCCGCCGCATACCTTTGATGCCAACCCAACACCCCCGAAAAAATCCTGAGCCGCCCCTCGCTCTTGTAGGAGCAGAGCTTGCTCGCGAAGGCTTCGGCAGCTTCAACATGGCATTGCCTGCTATGCCGCCTTCGCGAGCAAGCTCTGCTCCTACAGTTGATCGCGTGACGGCCAACCTTTGAAGGACACCCCATGAGCCTGATGACACGCCTGCTGGCGCGCGGCACTGTCGTGCTCGCCAATTCGGCCGCCAAGCTGCAATCGCTGCAAATGCGCCTCACCGCCGGTGAAGTCAACGACGACCTCGAACACTTCGAACCCTACGGCTTCACCAGCCATCCACTGGCCGGTGCCGAAGGCGTCGTCACCTTCATCGGCGGCGACCGTTCCCACGCCATCGCTTTAGTCATCGCCGACCGCCGCTATCGCTTGCAATCGCTGGCCGCTGGCGAAGTAGCGATCTACACCGACGAGGGCGACAAGATCCACTTCAAGCGCGGACGGATCATCGACATCGAAACCGCCACGCTGAACATCCGCGCCAGCAGCGCGGTGAATTTCGACACGCCGGTCATCAATCAGAGCGGAAAAATCGTCTCCACCGGTGATCAGCTCGCTGGCGGTATCAGCCAGATCAAACACGTGCACGTCGGCGTGCAAGCCGGCAGCGGCCAGACCGGTGTGCCGGCAGGAGGCCAGTGATGTTTATCAGCCAGAACCTCCACGCCGCGCTGACCCGCGCCGTACTTATCAGCCTGTTCACCTGGCGCCGCGCTGCCGATGACGACGCCCTCGACGATGAAGAACGTTTCGGCTGGTGGGGCGACAGCTTTCCCACCGTCGCTGACGATCGTATCGGCTCGCGGCTGTGGCTGTTGCGCCGGGTCAAGCTGACCCGACAAACCCAGATGGACGCCGAGTTCTATGCCCGCGAAGCCTTGCAATGGCTGATCGACGACGGCCACTGCAGCGCCATCGACATCCTCAGCGAACGCCTCGACGCGCAGCGTCTGAACCTGCGCACGGTGCTGACCCTGGCCGACGGCGAACGTCTGGACATTAACCCCGATAACAGTTGGCAGGTGATCTATGCCGTTTGAAACCCCTTCGCTGCCGGTGCTGATCAAGCGCACCCAAAGCGACCTGGCCGGCGATTCGCTGCGCCAGTCCGATGCGCAAGTGCTAGCCCGCACCCTCGGCGGCGCCGCGTTTGGTCTGTACGGTTATCTCGACTGGATTGCCGAACAGATCCTCCCCGACAAAGCCGATGAATCGACGCTGGAACGCATCGCCGCGTTGCGTCTGAACCAGCCGCGCAAACCCGCGCAGGTGGCCACGGGCAGTGTCAGCTTCAGCGCTACGGCCGGTGCGATTCTGGACGTCGATACGTTGCTGCAAACTAACGATGGCCGTACTTACAAAGTCACCACTGCGCGTGTTACGGCCAATGGTGTCAACAGCACCACCATCGCCGCGCTCGATGCCGGCAGCCTCGGCAATGCTGACGCGGGCCTCGTGTTGACGCCGGTGCAGCCGGTTGCCGGCATTGTCGGTAGTAGTTTTGTGGTGCAGGCGCCGGGACTCAGTGGTGGTGTCGCGCGGGAGAGTCTGGAGTCGCTGCGTTCGCGGGTGATCCGCTCCTATCGCGTAATCCCCCACGGTGGCTCGGCCAGTGATTATGAAACCTGGGCGCTGGAGGTGCCTGGCGTGACGCGGGCGTGGTGCCGTGCAAGCGATGTCGGCTATGGAATTGTCTATTTGTTCGTCATGCGCGATGACGATTTGCAGCCCATTCCCAACGCAGAGCGGCTGGCAGAAATCCAGGCCTATATCGAACCCCTGCGTCCGGTCACAGCCGAGTTGCACGTGCTGGCGCCGCAACAAGTTTCGGTTACCTACAAACTACGTTTGAACCCTGATACCAGTGCGGTACGAGCTGCGGTCGAAGAGCAATTGCGCGACCTGCACAACCGAGAGGCAGGTATGGGCGATACGTTGCTGCTCAGTCACATCCGCGAAGCGATCAGCAGTGCAGCCGGTGAATACGACCACAGTCTGATTGAGCCAATCGGCGATGTTGAGGCTGCGGACAACCAGTTGCTCACCTACGGGGGGTGTGTATGGGTGGCATAAGGACGCCTGCTCAATATCAATCCCAGCTCCGCACTCTGCTACCGAGCGGTCCTGCCTGGGATCCTGAACGAGTGCCGGAACTGGAGGCAGTTCTCGAAGGCATTTCGCAGGAGTTATCGCGTCTGGACGCGCGTGCGGTTGACCTGCAAAACGAGATGGATCCGGCTGGCGTCAGTGAACTTGTACCGGATTGGGAGCGGGTCATGAACTTGCCCGACCCCTGCCTTGGTCAGAAGCCATTGTTTGACGATCGTCGCCTAGCGGTACGTCGGCGCCTGCTCGCGGTAGGCAGCCAAACCATCGGTTACTTCATAGAAATCGCCCAGACCCAAGGCTATCCCAACGCCACCGTCACCGAGATGCAGGCACCCCGAATGGGGCGCTCACGTTTCGGCAGTGCGCACTTCGGCAGTTGGCGGGCGCAGTTCATGTGGACACTCAATACTGGTGGGCGGCAGTTCACCGGCCGCCGTTTTGGCGCCAGTTACTGGGGCGAGCGTTTCGGCGTCAATCCGGGCAGTGCTCTGGAATGCCTTATCCATCGCAGTGCGCCGGCGCATACCCGTGTGTACATCAATTATGACTAGAGGTTAGAAAATGGATTTCCCAAAAAATACGCCCGGCGTCGGCCTGGTGAACGGACAGTTTGCGGACGAAAATCCGGTGGCTGGAACTCCGGGTTCTTTGATTCCGGCAACGTGGGGCAACGCCGTCACGCAAGAAATTCTGAATGTGATTAAAGCAGCCGGGTTAGTCCCCAAAGAAGATGCTTCCACGCAATTGCTGGAGGCTATCCAGAGTTTCGCTGCCCACGATTTCAAGAACTCGGCCCGTGTTGCGACAACAAGCTCGATTGCCCTGAGCGGCTTACAAAAAATCGACGGTGTGCAGCTCGCTGCAGCTGATCGAGTGCTGGTGAAGGATCAACCCAACGCATCGCAAAACGGTGTGTACGTGGTGGCTGCGGGGTCCTGGTCGCGAGCGGTGGATGCAACGCAGGACTATCAAGTAACCAGCAGTTTCATCATCGCGACCGATGAGGGCGTGGTGAACAAATCTCGCATTTGGCAGTTGACCACTCCGGGCCCGATCAAGGTCGGCACTACCGGTCTGACCTTCGAAATGTTTGCCGGCTACACCGGTGTGGCGTCTGGCGAATACCGCAAGGTCATGGTCAACGCGCGCGGGCAAGTAACCGCTGGCTCCAACCCGACCACGCTTGATGGCTATGGCATAACTGATGCCTACACAAAAGTGGCAGCGAACAATGCGTTTGTGAAGCAGGGCGGTGGCGCCGGACAGCTGGGCAACTCGGTGTCGATTGGCTGGGATGGTAAAAACATCCTTATCCAGGTGGACGCCACCAGTTTTGGCAACCTGTGGTGCTCTGCCAACTTTGACCCGGGCACCAAGGCGAACGTCGCTGATGTTTATTCAAAGACCGCGACGGACAGTTTTCTCGACAACAAGATCAGCGGCGATGCCTGTGCGATCGCGGGTTTCGCCAGCGGCAACTCCGCTGCGCCGTACATGCGAAACAGGAACAACAACGAAGTTGTCGTGCTGGCCAGAACCGCGACGACCTTGGGTGGCTATGGCATTACCGATGCGATGCCCCGCGCTGAAGCCAACAGTGCGATCAATGCTCGTGTGCTGAGTGACGGAATTACCTACGCAGGTTTCGCCAGTAACGATCTGTCCCAGCCTTATTTTCGTCGCGCCTCCGACAGCACTCTTCTGCTGCTACAGCCTCGACTTGGGTTTGTGCCGGTTCGTCAGGGCGGTGGTAATTTTCAATCCAACAATATGGTCATGATCGGTTGGGCGGCGGACGGAACGTCATTGCGGGCGCAAGTCGATGCTACGGATCTGGGCAGTATCTGGACCGACGGCATCGGCAATGTCAAAGCGATTTACGCACAGTCAACGGCAGAAACCGGGATGGTCGGTTCGTATGCCTTGCTGGTGGTCGGTGGTGGTGGCGCGACGGGGCCGGGGGCACTCGCCGCAGGTGTCAATTGCCGCTTCACCGCCACCGATGGCTCTGCCTGGGGCGGCGCACCTGCCGGTACCTGGCGATTGATGGGCGCTATTCGTAACGCGGACGGCGCCAGTCCCGATTCCACCACCGTATGCCTGAGGGTTTCTTGAACATGATGAAAGTATTGAGTGCACGTAAGCCACGCTGGAATGACGTCGAACACACCTCGTTGAACCTGTTGGTCACCTTCGAAGAGTCCAAAGATACGTTGGGGGAAATGCCATTTACGGCCTCCCCGAAAGATCCGGAATCGCACGGCCGTGAACTGTTTGAACGGGCGACGGCACTGGAGTACGGCGACATCGCCGAGCCCAGCGACGAGACTTTGAAAAATACACAGCGCATGAAATGCTCAGGCCTTTCAGCGTTGGCATCGGCGACGATCACAAAGTTGCAGGGCGACTTGAGTACGTTGCAGGACTCTATCGCCCTGGAAATGGCGACAGAGGAAGAGCTCGCTCAGGTGCCAGTGGTTCAGGCGCAGCTGGATCTTTGGAGAAAGTACCGGGTATTGCTTTCAAGAGTAGAAACCCAGGCCGCTTTTCCTCGCACGATCGATTGGCCGCAGCAACCTGATTGATTGCTGATGTAAGCGCGGGAGCGTCGGTTCATGACGCTCCCGCCAGTCTGCGGTTTCTTGCTGATGAAGGTTCTTCTAAAGAGTGGTTGGATTGAAATGTCCGTTACCCAAGACCAACTGGTCAACATCCTCCCCAACGCCCGCACCCAAGCGGGCGTTTTTGTTTCTGCGCTCAATGCTGCCATGGAGCGCTTTCGTATCAATACCCCCAAACGCATCGCCGCGTTTCTTGCGCAAGTCGGTCACGAGTCCGGGCAATTGCGATACGTACGCGAACTGGGCAACAACCAATACCTGAGTAAATACGACACCGGCACCCTGGCCTTGCGCTTGGGCAACACGCCCGAAGCTGACGGCGACGGGCAAAAATATCGGGGGCGTGGGCTTATCCAGATCACCGGGCGCAGCAACTATCGCCAGTGCAGCCTCGGCCTGTTTGGCGATGAACGTCTGCTGTCCTTGCCAGAACTGCTCGAACAACCGCAATGGGCGGCTGAGTCCGCCGCGTGGTTCTGGGAGCAGAACGGCCTCAACGAACTGGCTGACCGCGACCAGTTCAACACCATCACCCGTCGAATAAACGGCGGGTTGAACGGCTTGCAGGATCGTCTGGAAATCTGGGCGCGGGCGAGGGCGGTTCTATGCCAATCCCTTGGCGAATGATTGGCTTACTCTTATTGGCCGTCGGCGCTTTTGTGGCGGCCTGGCAGTTTCAGGACTGGCGCTACGGCCGCCAACTCGCCGAGCAATCGCGTTTAAACACCGAAACGTTGAATCAACAGAATCTCGCCGCCGCCTCGGCGCAACAGGCCGAGCAGGATAAACGCCTGGCGCTCGAGCAACGGCTCGTGACCAGTGAACAAACCCACTATCGAGCACTGAGCGATGCCCAACGTGATCAGGATCGCCTGCGCGATCGCCTTGCCACTGCTGATGTGCGCCTGTCAGTCCTTCTCGACGCAGGCGATGTTGCCCACGGCTGCAAACTGCCAGCCACCGCCAGCCCCGGCGGCGTGGATCATGCAGCCGTACGCGCCCGACTTGACCTGGCGCATGCTCAACGAATTATCGCCATCACCGACACCGGCGACCGCGGACTGATTGCCTTGCAGGCGTGTCAGGCCTATGTCAGAGCGCTCGCGCCCGAACATTTTGAATGACTCTGTGTCTTGAAAGCGCAACCGGCTCGTGTACGGTGGAGGCATTCCACACGATCCGGAGTGCGCCGTGAAAGAGATCACCCAATTGGCTGCTGAACTGGGCCGACGCCTGCAAGTGCTCAATGCCCATGTCACCACTGCGGAGTCTTGCACCGGTGGCGGCATCGCCGAAGCGATCACGCGGATTCCCGGCAGCTCGGCCTGGTTTGAAGCGGGTTACGTGACGTACTCCAACCGGCAGAAAACCCAGCAGCTGAATGTGCCGACCGGGTTGTTCGAGACGGTAGGCGCGGTCAGTGCCGAGGTGGTTGAGGCGATGGTGCGTGGCGCGCAGGACAAAAGTCTGGCGCGATTTGCCGTGGCGGTCAGCGGTGTGGCGGGGCCGGACGGTGGTTCACCGAACAAACCGGTCGGCACCGTGTGGCTGGCCTGGGGGGTTGGCGAAACGGTGACCAGTGAGGTTCAACACTTCCCCGGTAACCGCGATGAAGTCCGCCGACAAACGGTGAAGGCCGCGCTAGAGGGGCTCCTGCGACTAGCGGCACGAGAAATCGAAAATCAGGGGTAGGCGATCCGCGAACGCTGTGGAATAATACTGGCTACTTATACAGGTGTTGGCCGTCAGGCCTTATTGATTACGTGAGGACTTTAATGGACGACAACAAGAAGAAAGCCTTGGCTGCGGCCCTGGGTCAGATCGAACGTCAATTCGGCAAGGGTGCCGTAATGCGTATGGGCGATCAGGACCGTCAGGCGATCCCGGCTATCTCCACTGGCTCTCTGGGTCTGGACATCGCGCTCGGCATTGGCGGTCTGCCAAAAGGCCGTATCGTTGAAATCTACGGTCCTGAATCCTCCGGTAAAACTACACTGACTCTGTCCGTGATTGCCCAGGCTCAGAAAGCTGGCGCGACCTGCGCATTCGTCGATGCCGAACACGCCCTCGACCCTGAGTACGCCGGCAAACTGGGCGTCAACGTCGACGACCTGCTGGTTTCGCAGCCGGACACCGGTGAACAGGCACTGGAAATCACCGACATGCTGGTGCGCTCCAACGCCGTTGACGTGATCATCGTCGACTCCGTGGCAGCCCTGGTACCGAAGGCTGAAATCGAAGGTGAAATGGGTGACATGCACGTGGGCCTGCAAGCCCGTCTGATGTCCCAGGCACTGCGTAAAATCACCGGTAACATCAAGAACGCCAACTGCCTGGTGATCTTCATCAACCAGATCCGTATGAAGATCGGCGTGATGTTCGGTAGCCCGGAAACCACTACCGGTGGTAACGCGCTGAAGTTCTACGCGTCGGTTCGTCTCGACATCCGCCGTACCGGCGCGGTGAAAGAAGGCGACGAAGTGGTCGGTAGCGAAACCCGCGTCAAGGTTGTGAAGAACAAGGTGGCTTCGCCGTTCCGTCAGGCCGAGTTCCAGATTCTTTACGGCAAGGGCATCTACCTCAACGGCGAGATGATCGACCTGGGCGTGCTGCACGGTTTCGTCGAGAAGTCTGGCGCCTGGTACGCCTACGAAGGCACCAAGATCGGTCAGGGCAAGGCTAACTCGGCCAAGTTCCTGGCGGACAACCCGGAAGTCGCGAAAAAGCTTGAGAAGCAACTGCGTGACAAGCTGCTGACCCCAGCGGTGATCGATTCCAAGGCCTCTGCAGTCAAAGAGACCGAAGACGACCTGGCCGACGCTGATATCTGATAGCAACGATGAGCACCGTCGTACTCGAAACCCTCGTCGCGGTGCGGCGAACCGCCATGGATCTGCTTGCACGTCGCGAGCACGGTCGAGTCGAGCTGACGCGCAAACTGCGTCAGCGCGGCGCTGAGGCGGAGATGATCGAAACAGCCCTCGACCGTTTGACGGAAGAGGGACTGCTTTCCGAAGCCCGTTACCTTGAAAGCTTTGTTTCCTACCGTGCCCGCTCCGGCTATGGCCCATTGCGGATTCGAGAAGAACTGAGCCAGCGCGGTTTGCAACGCGCTGATATCGAACTTGCCCTGCGCGAGAGCGGTATCAGTTGGCAGGAGCAACTTCAGGAAACGTGGCGGCGCAAATTCTCCGGGCATTTGCCGATTGATGCGAAAGAACGGGCCAAGCAAGGCCGGTTCCTTGCGTATCGGGGCTTCTCGATGGAGATGATCAACCGCTTGTTCAGCGGTCGAGGGATTGACGATTAAGACGCCTCAATAAAAACGGCCCGCTATGGAAATAGCGGGCCGTTTTTTTTTGCCTTTAAATTGCCTTTGACGGCTCACGCGTACGTTGCGCTGCTTGCGGTTTGGACTGCGCCCAGTTTTCCGGCAGGTTGATGTAGTCGATCAGTTCCCTCAAGCGCCCTTGATTACGCGCATTGAAGGCGAAAGCCAGTCGCGCCAGATGGCTGTATTGCGCGTCATCATGTTCCTCGCCGCTGTAAGCGTGTTGATGGAATTGGTCGCTGAGGCACAGATCGGCAAACGCGACCTGCATATGTTCTAGCGCTTGTTCGCTGAGCTTGTGATTCATGCGAATCACGAACTGACGTTTGAGCCAGCGGCTGGAGTGGAAGTTGCTGTAGAACTGGTTGATCTGCTCCACCGCCTCTTCGACCGTGTACACCAGACGCATCAGTTTCATGTCGGTCGGCAGGATGTAGTGATTTTCCTCCAGTTGCTGGCGAATGAAATCCATCGCGCCCTGCCAGAACGTGCCGCCCGGCACATCCAGCAACACCACCGGCACCAGCGGACTTTTCCCGGTCTGAATCAACGTCAGCACTTCCAGTGCTTCATCCAGCGTGCCGAAACCGCCGGGGCACAGCACCAGCGCGTCGGCCTCTTTGACGAAGAACAATTTACGGGTGAAGAAGAAGTGGAACGGCAGCAAATTGCCGGTGCCGTCGACAGTCGGGTTCGCATGCTGTTCGAAGGGCAGGGTGATATTGAAGCCGAGGCTGTGATCGAGGCCGGCTCCTTCGTGGGCGGCGGCCATGATGCCGCCACCGGCGCCGGTAATCACCATCATGTCGGAGCGTGCCAGTTGCGCGCCGAGTTCTCGGGCCAGCGCATACAGCGGATGTTCGACCGGTGTGCGTGCCGAGCCGAACACAGTGACTTTACGTCGGCCCTTGAATTGCTCCAGCACGCGAAACGCTTGCTCCAGTTCGCGCAGGGCTTGCAGGGTGATCTTGGCGTTCCAGCGATTGTGGTCTTCCTGAGCCATGCGCAGCACGGTCAGGATCATGTCGCGGTAAATGGGAAGGTTCGGGCTGTTGGGGGAAACACGGCTGAGTTGTGCTTCGACCTGGCTGATGAGGTCGGGGCCGCTTTCCTGAAAATGACGACTCAACAGGTCATTCGGTTGGTAAGGCATTCAACGTCTCCTTCTGCACAGAGCGGGTGACCCTGACGAGCGGCGTCAGGGCTGCGCTGCAAAAACACACACGATCGGCAGTTCCATTTCTGCCGTTAACAGATGATCGGGAATACTTTGAATTTAGACCCTTGCGTGCAATTGCGCTGACTTGATCATTGCGCCGCAATGTTCTGACTGGCAACCGCTTGTTGATATTCAGGGATCGGCACACCGCTCGTCTGAACGTGCTACGCGCGCTAAACCCTCTGATTAACTAACTTACAGGCGCCGTACGACAGCGTTGCGGCAATAACCGTACGCAAGGTGCACGTTTTTGAAGGATTTGCGGGTAGCCAGGAGGCGGGACATGACCAGAGTGGTTCTGGAGATCGATGCACAGTTGTATCGAATGTTGAAAGCATCTGCCGAGACCCATCAGGTCAGTCTCGAAGAGGAATGCTGCCGGCGTTTGGCGGGTGGCGAGCATCCGTCGCAGTATCTTCAGGCCTTGCTGGCCGAATTGCGCGCCGAGGATGAACAGCGGCGCGCTAATTCGCGATGATTACTTCTTCTTCGCCGGGGCAGTTTTCGGGCAATCCGAATCCTGGTAGCTGGCGGAGCCGATCGCCTTGTTGGTTTTCACTTCGGTGAAGTCGTAGCGCATGACCGCGCCTTTGGCCATCAGCTTGCGAAAGGCCGGGTTGTTGCACACCGAAGCGCCCAGTTGAAAGTACACAGCCTTGGGATCAGCACGCATTTTCTGCGCATGACTGGCCTGCACGCTCAGGTGGTTGATCAGCGTGGTGCCTTCAACGGTGAAACCCTGATCAAGAATGTCTTCACTGATGGCGCGTGGCGTGCCGACGCTGCTCTGGGCGGCGACGTTGCGCAGCTCGCGGTTCAGATTCTGCTCACTCAAGGATGCAGCCTGAGCGGTGAAGGACGACGCCAGCAGAATGGCAGCGGTGGGAACGATAAGGCGCAGCATGAAACTCTCCTGATTCGGTGACTGGTGGTTCGACCAGCCTCGGGGCTGTGCGTTCAGTGGCGCCGAATTATAGGGGAGCCGGTCGGGAGGGTACAGGCTTGTCCCCGTTGCTCTGGTAAACTGCCGGCCTTTATTGCCCTGCCGAGTGCTGTTCGTGTCGAGTTTCCCTGTCTGCCGGCGTTGCCCGCGATGAACCATGCCCCCAATGCCGTCGCCCGTTTGCGTGACCAGCGCGAAGATGAAGGCATCAAGCCGATTCAGGCCCGCGGCTTTCGCTCCGAGCGTTGCCGCGATTGCCGGGTGATCATCAGCCATTGCCTGTGTGCGTGGCGACCAAGCGTCGACACGCGTTCGGGCGTGTGCCTGATCATGACCGGCAAGGAAGTGTTCAAACCGAGCAACACCGGTTGGCTGATTGCCGACGTGGTGCGCGATAACCATGCGTTCATCTGGTCGCGCACTGAGCCCGATCCGCAGATGCTGGCGCTGCTCAACGATCCGCAATGGCAGCCGTATCTGGTGTTTCCCGGCGAATACGTCGAGCCGTCGCGGGTGACCAACACCGTCGCGCCCGATAGCAGCAAGCGCCCGCTGTTTATCCTGCTGGATGCGACGTGGACGGAAGCGCGGAAAATTTTCCGCAAGAGCCCGTATTTCGATCGCTTGCCGATCCTGAGCCTGCTGCCCGACAAACTCTCGCGCTATCGCCTGCGCCGTTCCACCCGCAGCGAGCATCTGTGCACCGCCGAAGTCGCGGCGCTGTGCCTGGAGCTGGCCGGCGACGCGGATGCCGCCTCGGCGCTGGACGCGTATTTCGATGTGTTCAGCCAGCATTACCTCGGCGCCAAGCAACAGCTCGACATGAATGAATCCACCCCCGCGCACGCCGAGTTGCTGCCCTATATACGAAAGCCGCAGCCGGAGTTGGCGCAATAGTGGCCCATACTGTAGCCACCGGCGGCCTTGCTGCTTGACCACCCAGTCTTCGCTGGGCATGCTTGGCGCCGATTAGGGTGCGGCCAAGGTTTGAAACGCCGTCTTTGCTGGTTATTGGCGTTGAACGTGCCCCTGTGGATACCGCTTGCAAGCGGCATCTTGAGTTGCTTTGGCCAGACCCGAATTCATCGGGTCTGCCATCAAAAACAGGATCATTTGAAAAATGGCCACATACGACATCCTGATTGCCGATGATCACCCCCTGTTTCGTAGCGCCCTGCATCAAGCGGTGACGCTGGGCCTCGGCCCGGATGTGCGGCTGGTGGAGGTGGCGAGCATCGCCGAACTGGAAGCGCGCCTGACCGAAAAATCTGACTGGGATCTGGTGCTGCTGGATCTGAACATGCCCGGCGCTTTCGGCTTTTCCGGGTTGGTCATGCTGCGCGGGCAGTACCCGCAGATTCCGGTGGTGATGGTTTCGGCTCAGGAAGAAGCCTCGGTGGTGGTCAAGTCCCGTGAGTTCGGCGCCAGTGGCTTTATTCCCAAGTCCAGCGACCTCAGCGTGATTCAGCAAGCCGTGCGCAAAGTGCTTGATGGCGATGTGTTCTGGCCGCCGCAAGCGTTCGAAGCAGTCGCCGTCTCCGACGAAGCCAAAGCCGCCAGCGATGGCCTCGCCAGCCTGACGCCGCAGCAGTTCCGCGTGCTGACCATGGTCTGCGAAGGCCTGTTGAACAAGCAGATTGCCTATGAGTTGAGTGTGTCGGAAGCGACCATCAAGGCCCACGTCACGGCGATCTTCCGCAAGCTGAATGTGCGCACCCGCACCCAGGCTGCGTTGCTTCTGCAACAACTTGAGTCAATTCCGAGTCAATAAAGCCTGGCGCCTTCACGCTTTTTTGACTTTTGTTGATCTAGCTTTCTCACTCCTTTTTGGTAGGTCTCAACGTTATGTCACCTTTCAAGGGCCAGACCGGCCTGAAACGCATCCTTAATGCCTCCGGTTATTCACTGGACGGTCTGCGCGCAGCTTTCACCGGTGAAGCGGCGTTCCGCCAACTGGTGTTGCTCAACGTGATCCTGATTCCGGTGACGTTCTTTCTGAATGTCAGCCGTGTTGAACAGGCGCTGTTGATCGCGGTGTGCCTGCTGGCGCTGATCGTCGAGCTGCTGAATTCGGCGGTCGAAGCGGCCATCGACCGCATCTCGCTGGAACTGCACCCACTGTCGAAGAACGCCAAGGACATGGGCAGCGCCGCGCAATTCGTCGCGCTGAGCATGATCGGTCTGGTGTGGGCAGTGATTCTGCTTTAAGCGATCGTTGGCAAGACGATCTCGTCGCTGCGCTGAACCCCGGCGGTGAAAGCGCGGCACAGTTCCAGAAACTCGCGCATCGCCGAGGTCTGGTATTTCTGTTTGTGCCAGATGAAGTAGAACTGCCGCGCCAGATCCAGATCCGGCGTTTCCACCGGCACCAGACTGCCGCGTCGGAACGCATCACGCAGCGCCAGTCGCGAGATGCAGCCAATCCCCAGCCCCGATTCCACCGCGCGTTTGATCGCTTCGGTGTGTTCCAGCTCCAGACGGATATTCAGCGCGCTGCGATGATGACGCATGGCCTGATCGAAGGTCAGCCGCGTGCCGGAGCCTTGTTCACGCAGAATCCACGCCTCGTGCGTCAGCTCTTCCATCGTCGCAGTGCCGCGTTTGGCCAAGGGATGCTGCGGCGCGCAAAACACCACCAGCTCATCCTCAACCCAGCTCTGCACTTCGATGTCCGGGTGGCTGCAATCGCCTTCGATTAGACCCAGATCAATTTCGTAGTGGGCAACTTGTTGCACGATATTGGCAGTGTTCTGCACGTGCAGCTTCACCTGACTTTCCGGGTGGCGCTGCATGAAACTGCCGATCAACAGGGTCGCCAGGTAATTGCCGATGGTCAGCGTGGCGCCGACCGACAGCGAGCCGAAACCGGATTTGCCGTTGAGCAGGTCTTCGATTTCCTTGGCCTGATCGAGCAGGGCCACCGCCTGTGGCAGTAGCTGTTTGCCGAGGGCGTTGAGGCTCAGCCGTTTGCCGGCGCGGTCGAACAGCTGGCAGCTGGACTGGCGCTCAAGCTCGGTGATCGAGGTGCTGGCAGCCGACTGCGAGAGGTTGAGCAGACCCGCAGCACGGGATACGCTTTCCTGCTGGGCGACGGCGACGAAGACTTGCAGTTGACGGAGAGTAAATCGCATATCGATATAACCGATAACCCTTATCTTAATAATCCAGTTAACAGATATTGTCGTCGCTATTAGAATGCGATGCAATTGCGCACCGTCGCCTTCAAAAGCCAGCGCAGACCCAATCTCCAGGAGTCAAACGTACATGAGCAACATGAACCACGAGCGTGTCCTCAGTGTTCATCACTGGAACGACACTCTGTTCAGCTTCAAGTGCACCCGCGATCCGGGCCTGCGCTTCGAGAACGGTCAGTTCGTGATGATCGGCCTGCAACAGCCTAACGGCCGCCCGCTTATGCGCGCTTACTCGATCGCCAGCCCGAACTGGGAAGAGCATCTGGAGTTCTTCAGCATCAAGGTGCAGGACGGCCCGCTGACCTCGCAGCTGCAGCATTTGAAGGAAGGCGACGAGATCATCATCTCGAAAAAGCCTACCGGCACCCTGGTTCTCGATGACCTGAACCCGGGCAAGCACCTGTACCTGCTGAGCACCGGCACCGGTCTGGCGCCGTTCATGAGCGTGATTCAGGACCCGGAAACCTACGAGCGCTTTGAAAAAGTGATCCTGGTTCACGGCGTACGCTACGTCAACGAAGTCGCCTATCGCGAATTCATCACCGAGCACCTGCCGCAGAACGAGTTCTTCGGCGAAGCGCTGCGTGACAAACTGATCTACTACCCGACCGTGACCCGCGAGCCGTTCGAGAACCAGGGCCGTCTGACTGACCTGATGCGCAGCGGCAAGCTGTTCAGCGACATCGGCCTGCCACCGATCAACCCGCAGGACGACCGCGCGATGATCTGCGGCAGCCCGAGCATGCTCGACGAGACCAGCGAAGTGCTCGACAGCTTCGGCCTGAAAATCTCGGCGCGGATGCGCGAGCCGGGTGACTACCTGATCGAGCGTGCGTTCGTCGAGAAGTAAAACGCAATACCTGTAGGAGCCGAGCTTGCTCGCGAAGTAGGTCTGACATTCAACATTGATTTCGAATGTGAGACCGCTGATCGCGAGCAAGCTTTGCTCCTACAAAGATTTAGGTGTGACAGTAAAAGCCCGCGTTGCCTGAGAAGGCAGCGCGGGCTTTTTCGTTTCCGGGGATTACGCTTCGGCAGGAATGACTTCGAGCACGCGAATCTGCTCAGGCGTCGGGTAATGCCAGCGTACGTCCAGATCCCAGAACTGCGCACCGTATTCACGCTCAGGTACCGGGGTTTGGTACGCCGGACGCGGATCCTGGGCCAGGCACTGTTCAATCAACGCAACCAACGGCTCATCAAGGCGCTGAGCGTGTGTGTGCGCTTGTTTCAGTGCTGAGTCCGTCCACTGCACGTCAATCAGCTGCGGTGCTGCACTGGCGATGCGGTTGGAGGCTTCGGGGATGATATCGGCATAGGGCACGTAGGGTTTGACGTCGAGAACCGGCGTGCCGTCGAGCAAATCGATGCCCGAGATGAACAGGCGATTGGCTTCGACCTTGTCCAGTTTCACCACAGACTGACCGATGCCGTTGGGTCGGTGAGTCGCGCGGGTGGCGAACACGCCCATGGACTTGTTGCCGCCCAAGCGGGGTGGGCGGACTTTCAGGCGTGGTTTTTCTTCGAGTGCTTGGTGGAACAGGAACAGCAACCAGACGTGACTGACCTGTTCCAGACCTTGCACGGCGTCACCCTGATCGAACGGCGCCACCAGTTCCAGCACGCCACGGGCGGCGGGAGCCAGTTGCGGCTGGCGCGGGATGGCGAATTTCTCCTTGAAGCAGGAGCGCACGAAGCCGATGGGGGAGACGCTGTAAGTCATGGTTTGCATTCGAAGCGGGGCAGGGTGGGCATGATAACCCGGCGGGCCTCAAGTCTGGTGTTGGCAAGGCTGGCCTATTCGCGAGCAGGCTCGCTCCCACAGGGGGTGTGTATGACACAGATCCAATGTGGGAGCGAGCCTGCTCGCGAAGGCCGCACCGCCCATGTCAGAGGCTGAATCCGCCATCCAGCGGAATAATATTCCCGGTCATATAGGCCCCGGCGGTACTCGCCAGACTGATCGCCAACGCCGCCATCTCTTCCTCACGCCCCCAACGCTTCATCGGGATCACCGCCGTGTCCTCCGCCAGCGCCTTCTCATCGTTGCCAATATGCTGAGTCATCTTGCTCGGAAACCTTCCCGGTGCGATCACATTGACATTGATGTGCTGGCTCACCAGCTCCCGCGCAAGAATCCGTGACAATTGGTGCAGGGCAGCCTTACTCGGCCCGTAGGCATAAGCCTGCTCCCCAAACGAAGAAATCCCCGCCACTGAACCAATATTGATAATCCGCGCCGGATTCGCCGCCGAGCCTGCCTTGCGCAACAGCGGCAGAAACTGCTGGATGCAGGTGAACACCGACGTCACGTTGAGCTGCATGACCTTTTCCCAGCCCTTGACCGGGTAACTCTCCAGCGGCGCGCCCCAAGTGGTGCCGGCGTTGTTCACCAGAATATCCAGATGGGTGATTTGCTCGCCCAGACGCGCGGCCAGTTCCTGCACGCCTTCTTCAGTCGCCAGATTCGCTGCCATGCCGTAGCAAGTACCCAAAGCGCTGAGTTCTTCCGCGGTTTGATGACAGGCTTCGGCGTCGCGCGAGCAGACATAGACGCGCGCGCCAGCCTCAACGAAGGCTTTGGCGATCATTTTGCCGATACCACGAGTGCCGCCGGTCACCAGAGCGGTGCGGCCTTGCAGGGAGAAATACGGGTGCATGGCGAGTCCTGAGGATTAGGGATCAGTACACCCTAGTCGTCAGCCGCGAAAAGCGGAGCCACTATTTTCGAAAGGAATGGGGGGCCATGCGGCCAGCTTCGAGTGGCAAGCTGCAAGCTACAAGTTAACGCGGTGTGGCAACTTGCAGCTTGTAGCTGCTGTTTACGCTCTCACGCGCAGCGTGAGCCCTTTGAGGAAGTTGCGCAGCAACTGGTCGCCGCACGGGCGGTAGTTGGTGTGGCCAACCTTGCGGAACAACGCGCTCAGCTCGGGCTTGGACACTGGGAACTCGGCAGCCTTGAGGATCGCGTGCATGTCGTCTTCTTTCAATTCGAAGGCTACGCGCAGCTTTTTCAGGATGATGTTGTTGGTCACCGGCACTTCGATCGGCTGCGGCGGACGGCTTTCGTCCTTGCCACGCTTGAAGATCACCAGGCCGTCGAGGAAGTGTGCGATGACTTCGTCCGGGCAGCGCACGAAACCTTCTTCGTCTTCTTCTTTCTTGTCGAGCCAGATCAGCACGTCAGCGAGTGCTACGTCCATGCCGCCGAGTTTGATGATTTCGACAACTTTCTTGTCACTGATGTCGAGCATGTAGCGCACGCTGCGCAATACGTCGTTATGAATCATGTGAGTAATCCTGATAAGCGTTGTGGGCAGCACGCGGGCGCGCTGCCGGAATGTGTGGCGGCAGTGGAAGTCTTAGAACTTCTCTTTGCCGGACAGGTAGCGCCATTGGCCGACCGGGACTTTGCCGATCGAGACGCCGCCGATGCGGATGCGGCGGATGCCGATGACCTTGAGGCCCACCGCTTCGCAGAACTGGGCGATGATCCCCGGCTGCGGGTTTTTCATGGCGAAGCGCAGGCGGTTTTCGTTCTGCCAACTCGCCTTGACTGGCGGCAACTCCTTGCCCTTGTGCGTCAGGCCGTGCTGCAAGCGATTGAGGCCGTGGGCGACCATGTCACCTTCGACTTCGACCACGTATTCCTGCTCGATCTTCGCGGCGTCGGCGGTGAGCTTGCGCAGGATTTTCCAGTCCTGGGTGAACACCAGCAGCCCGCTGGCCTTGGCTTGCAGGTCGGCGCTGGCGGTCAGGCGCAGGAAGTGCCCGCGCAACGGGCGTTTGCCATAGCGGTGTTCTTCGCTGAGGGTGTCGATGCTCAGCGATTGTATGGCGCTTTCGACGTCCATGCCGGCCGGCGCGTTGAGCAGGATAGTCACCGGCTCCGGCGCGGTGGCCTGGGCGTCCTTGTCGAGCTCGACCTTCTGGTCGCCGACCTTGAACTGCGGTTCGTCGATGACTTCGCCGTCCACGGTGACCCAGCCGCCCTCGATGAACAGCTCGGCCTCCCGGCGGGAGCAACCGACCAGTTCGATGAGGCGTTTGGAGAGGCGAATCGGGTCAGTCATGACAGGGCCGTAACAAAAAAGGGGTGGGCATTGTACCTGTGTGGCGCCGGTTAAGCCCGGTTCCATTTTCACGGTGTGGCTTTTTGTAGGAGTGAGCCTGCTCGCGATAGCCATCTGACATTCGACATTGATGTTGGCTGATCTGGCGCTATCGCGAGCAGGTTCACTCCTACATTGGTTTGTGGTGGGTCAGGCGT